>CANQEX010000027.1 GCA_947596225.1 uncultured Clostridia bacterium
TTAGGTCAAGACCAAGAAATTCATTTTGAATTAGGTTTTGAATCAGTAAATGAAGATGTACGAAGTATCTACAACAAGTATATAGATTTAACCGAATATCTTGAAGTGTCTAGGTTATGTGAAACATATGGAATTGGTCTGCAAGTTAATGTACTTTTAGGAGCTCCTTTTTTGACTCGTGAAGAACAAATTCAGGACTGCATAGATACACTTAAATTTATCTGTGAAGAAATGCCTAAAGGAACTCATGCAGTATTATTCCCGATAAATATCAAAAATAACACAATGCTAAAACATTGGCAAGATATTGGAATATATGATCAAATTTCATCGTGGGAATTTGTAGAGCTTCTGCATAGAATTCCAGAAGAATATCTAGACAGATTTACTATTGCATGGTGGGGTACAAGAGAAAATGCTTTCACAAAAGGCATTATTCAACATCCTAAAACATGTGAGAAATGTAAAGACAGGCTAATGAAATTCTATGTTGATTTTTATTGTAATTGGGATCCTTCCTATCGCAAGACAATACTTGATGAAATTTGGAAAACAAGATGTGACTGTGACAAATAATATTTCGCAAACACAAAACAGATGGCAAATACCATCTGTTTTGTGTTTGTTAATTTAATAATAACACATCCTAAAGAAATGTAATCAGGTTTTTATAAATGTTGAAAAATATCTAAATTTATGGTATAAATAATGTAGCAAACCGTAAAAAAATATATAGAAATATTTATTGTTAAAATATATGGACTTATAATAAAGATGTCGAGTTAATAAAAGAATATAACTTATAATAGTCTACTAAAAAGGAGCAATACATGAGCAAAATATGGCATAAACCAGAAAATAAAATATTAATAATATTATTGTTATTTAGTATATCAATTGGATTATGGAATAATTTTAGACAGTTATGGATGCAAGATAATGGCATTAATGCTACTGAAATAAGTCAAATAATAAGTTTTGGAACTTTATTTTGTGTAGTAGGAATATTGATTTTCTCAAGATATATAAAACTAAATAGAATAAAAAATTTTATAACCATCTCACTGTTAATTAAAGTTATAAATTTAGTTATATTGTTTTTAATAAATAACACAAATTTAAGGCCATTTATTAACTTATCAGTTATCATAGATATAATTATAGAAAAATTAATAATTATTAGTATATATCCATTAGTTGTTACAATTAAGAAAAGCAACACATTATATAGTAAAAGAAAATTAGTAGAATACGTAGGTAGAGATTTAGGTGTTTTAATAGGTGGATTTGTAATTGGAAAAACAATATTAGGAGTATTATTTAATTATAATTTTTGCTTATTAATCTCAATTATATTTTCTATTATATCGTTATTGATTTTGTTTAATGTTAAGATAGAAAATGTTGAAACAAAAAAATTAGGACAAAATATATTAAATATATTTTTACGAATAGATTTAGAACAACTTATATAGTATATCATTTTATAGGTCAAATTGCTTATGCTACAGCATTAGGATTAAAAATGCTTACTTTAACTAATTATTTAAATTTTTCAGATAGTTTAGCAACAAAATATTTTTTAATTATAGGAATACTTGCTGATATAATTGGAATATTGGCACTTAAATTTTTTACCCCTAAAAATGATTATATAACAATAACCATTAAGTTTGGAATAAGATTTTTGGGATATATTTTAGCATTTTTATCTAACAATATAACTGTAGTAATATGTGCAATGTCTTGGTCATTACTAATTTCTACTGCTTATGAAAATGTTACAGAGGCACCATATATTAATAGCATAAAACTTGATAAGCAATTAGCTTATACCAATTTAAGATATATGGTAGGATCTTTAGGTGAAGCAATAGGTACTTTTTTATGTGGTATAATGTATTCTATAGGTTTACGATATATGTTTGGATTGTCAGCATTTTTCATGTTAGTACAACTATCACTTGCATATATATTAATTCACCAAAGAAAAATTCTTAATATAAAATAATACATTAAAAATTATATTATTTCTTGAAAATTTATTGAAAAAGTAATATTCTTCCGATATAATAAATTTATCAACTATTAGAGCAAAATAGTAAAGAAAGCTTTTTGAATGAAGTTATTAATTCAATAGAAAATCAAAATACAAAAGAAGATTATTGTTAATAAAATTTTATGAAAAGAGGATAGTTAAATGAATAAATTAGTTTTTGATGATGAAAAAATTGAATTTATTATTGAAAAGAAAAAATTATTTTCTAAAAATTTAAAAACGATTGTAAATACAATAAAAATTACTGATATAAAATCTGCTAGTTGTGAAATGTATAATAAGAAATTAAATTCTTCTACAATTATAATAAAAGATGGTACTCAAGAATTTATTGTATCAGAAGAATTAGAAGAACCACAGAAATTGACTGAATTACTTGAATTTTTAGATTCCAAAGGTGTAAAAATAGAATATATTAATCTAGATGATATTGTTTAGATGTTTATTACATATCACCAATATTTTGTTAAAGATAAATATTATAAATGTTATATAGTAAAAGTTTTATAGGGGTATAGTAATTATGCATATAGAGTATGAAGTTAGAGTTTTAGAAATAAATAAAGAAGTTTTGATAAAGAAATTAGAAGCATTAGGAGCAAAAAAGATTGCAGATTTTAATTATAGAAGAAGAGTTTATAATTTTAATCCAGCAGTAAATCATAAATGGATAAGATTAAGAACGGATGGAAAAGAAACAACTTTAACAATAAAAAAATTAGAAAGTTTAAAAATTGATGGAACCAAAGAAATGGAAATAAAAGTTTCAGATTTTGATGAAACAAATAATATGTTAGAGGAATTGGGATATAAAGCACATACATATCAAGAAAATAAAAGAACAAGATATATGTTAAATGATGTTGAATTGGATATAGATACGTGGCCATATATACCTACATATTTAGAAATAGAAGGTAAAGATGAAAAGTCAGTAAAAGATATGATAGAATTATTGGGAGTAGACAAATTAAAAACTACTAGTATAGATGTTCAGGGAGTTTTTAGAGAATTTTATAATATTGAAATTGCAAATATGCCAGTTGTAAAATTTGGCGAACCATTAGAATCAAAATATTATATAAAATAGGAGATAAAATACACTTGATATAAATGAAATGAATTTTAAAGGTAGAGTAAAAAGTTTGGATAGTGATGCTATGATAAAAAGAGCTGAAGTTGTATCAAAAAAAATTAATAATACTCTATAAAAATATAAAAAGCCATATGGCTTTTTTATTTTGAAATTTATTAATAATTTAAATCTAGTACTCTTTTTTTAGATAAATATTTTTGTGTTATTTCATATATTAAATAACCTATCCATACTCCAATTATACCAAGAGGAGTAAAAGATAATATAGTAGCAACTAATATTTTTATTGCAGAACTAATAATATTTCTTTTTGCCAAAAATTTAAAATCTCTATTTCCTCTTAATATTGCAAAATAATATGTTGCTGACATAGTTATATATGTGCCTAATAAAAATATTGGCATTACTTTAAAAAAGATATTCTGAAGTTCTTGTTCTCTTAAAGATATTTTCATAATAATAAATGAAATTATAAATATGATAACTGGTAAAATGATAGAAGCATAATTAACTATTTTTTTAGTAACATCTTTTACTTTAGTTATATATTTACTATCATTTTTACCAGATGATATTCCAACACTTATTGTAATTCCGTCTCCAAATCCTTGAGTAAATGATTTATATACATTTTCAATTTGGATTAATATAACATGTACAGAATATTCTAAAAGTCCCATTCTTGCTACTATTAGATTAAATATAAAATTATCAATTCTTGATGCAATTCTTTCAAGAAAGTTCCATTTAAGCAAATGTAATATATTTTTAAAATAAGATTTTACAAATTTTATTTTTATAGTATTTCTAGAAAATATAGATAAGTAAATTGATAATATAGTATCAATGAAAACAGTAACTAATGCAACACCTACTATACCATAACCAGCTTTAACTGCAATAATGTCCAAAATAAGATTAAGTATAACTGCAAAGATTCTAAGGTTTAGTATATTTTTTTGATTTCCTATTGTTTGTAGATGTCCAGATAAAACAGTAACTATACTATTTTGAATAAAACCGAATAGTCTTATTATTAGATATATATTTGCAATATTATCTACTTTAAACAATATAGGAAATATAGGATGTATTGCAAATATTAAAAAAATTGTTAAAATTGATAATGCAAAAGTTAAAATTATAGAATTTCCTGTAATTAATTTTACTTTTTCTTCATTTTTTTCACCTAAAAACTTTGCTACAAGAGTATTATTAGAAACAGTTATTGTTTGTATTCCAATTTGCATAATATTAATAACAACCGACATAGCACCTAATGCTGTTAATTCTTTAGTTCCCACTAGAGAAATAACTAAAGTATCAACTAGTGTCATTAACATATTTACTAAATTGTCAAAAGCAATTGGAATTGATATTTTTAGTTGTTTTTTCACATTTATTTCTTCATCCATTTTATATACCATCCTATAAATTAACTAATATCATTATAATATATTTAAAAGATTATTACTATATTGTAAATGATTAAATATGAAATTTGATAAATAAATGATTTTTTAATTTATATAATATTGAAATATATTCAGTTTTATGTTAAATTTTTTATAAAAGTAAGGTGGAGTGTAAAATGTTAGATTTTCCAATAAATTTTAAAAATATAAATATAAATTTTTTTTCAATAAGTATAGGAATATATTTAGTTGTTTTAGGAATTATTTATTATATTATTTTTCATAAACATCATAAAAGAAATAAAATAGAATTTTCAGAGTTAATTACTTTAGTTACTAAATTTTATTCTATAACAATATTATCTACTATTTTAATAATTATAGGTATATATGTTATAATATTAGCAGATTATTATAAAGAAGATAGAAATCAAGTAATTATATCACTTATACTAGGAATAATAATTATAAGTGCTACAATAATTAATTATATTTTCTATATAAAAAGAAATTTAAAAGATTTAGATCCTGAAATAAGAGAAAAAGAAAAGAAAAATAATATAAAAATAGGTGAAATCTTGCAGTTTATATTTTTTGTTTTTTTTATATTTACGCCAATTTGGAGAATTCCAGAATTTATGAATTTAACAGAAGATAAGAAAAGATTAGTAATAGAAATAATAAAATCATTCTTGTTATGTATAGCATCACTATTTGTATTATTTTCATTAAATCCACTTGATATAAAAGGAAAATTGCATAAGAAAAAATAAAATATATTTGACATATAATATAAAAAGTTGTAAAATACAAATATAGTAAATATGAACTGTGAAGAGGAAAAGTAAAATAAAGGTTACTTACAGAGAGAAAGTGTTACCAGCTGAAAGCACTTTTAAGAAAACATATTTGAAAAACTACCTTGGAGTTTCCATTTGAAAAAGTGGCGCGTATGATGGCGTTAAAATCTATAATGAGTTAAACAGTAGGGTGGAACCGTAAGAAATAAACTTACCCCTATAAGTATATTTTATACTTATAGGGTTTTTTGTATTTATAAAAACTCTATAAGTAAAATACTTAAATAAATTTTAAATAAGCCCTAAAAAGGGTAAAGGAGGAATTTATTATGTTTAAAATTAAATTACACGGAGGAAAAACACAAGAAGTTGAGGAGAAAATGTACTGGCATACAACTTCTCACATAATGGCACAAGCTGTTAAAAGATTATTTCCAGAGGCAAAAATTACAATAGGACCAGCTATTGATAATGGTTTCTATTATGATTTTGATGTTGAAAAACCATTTTCTGAGGAAGATTTAAAATTAATTGAAGAAGAAATGAAAAAAATTATTAAAGAAGATTTAGAAATTGAAAGATTTGAACTTCCAAAAGAAGAAGCTATTAAATTTATGAAAGAAAAAGACGAACCTTATAAGGTAGAATTAATTGAAGATTTACCAGAAGGAGAAGTAATTTCTTTTTATAAACAAGGAGAATTTACAGATCTTTGTAGAGGACCACATTTACCTACAACAGGTGCAGTAAAAGCGATAAAATTATTATCATCTTCAGGTGCATATTGGAGAGGTGATGAACATAATAAAATGCTACAAAGAATTTATGGAATATCTTTTCCAAAAGCTAGTCAGTTAGAAGAATATTTAAACATGATTGAAGAAGCTAAAAAAAGAGATCATAGAAAATTAGGAAAAGAATTAGAGTTATTCTTTTTTGATGAAACAGCTCCAGGAATGGCTTATTGGATGCCAAAAGGTTTTAAAATGATGAATGTTTTAATTGATTTCTGGAGAAAAGAACATGAAAAAAGAGGCTATTTAGAATTTTCTGGGCCTCAATTAAATAGTAGTGAACTTTGGAAAATTTCAGGTCATTGGGATCATTATAAAGAAGATATGTTTGTTTTAACAGATTCAGATGGAAAACAACAAGCACTAAAACCAATGAATTGCCCAAATGCAATAAAAATATATGCTTCAAAATTAAGAAGTTATAAAGATTTACCATTAAGATTGAATGATATAGATGTTATTCATAGAAATGAAAAATCAGGTCAGTTGAATGGATTATTTAGAGTAAGAATGTTTAGACAAGATGATGCTCATAATTTTATTACAGAGGATCAAATAGGTACAGAAATAAAAGATATCGTTGAAATAGCTAAATATTTATATGGAATATTTGGATTAGATTTTGAACTTACTCTTTCTACAAGACCAGATGATTATATGGGTGATATTGAACTTTGGAATAAAGCTGAAAATAATTTAAAAGAAGTTTTAGATGAAATATGCGGAAAAGATCAGTATAGAATAAATGAAGGCGATGGAGCTTTTTATGGACCTAAGATAGATATAAAAATGAAAGATTGTTTAGGAAGAGAATGGCAGATGGGAACAATACAAGTAGATTTTCAATTACCACTTAGATTTAATTTATCATATATTGATTCAGATGGAGAAAAGAAAACACCAATATTAATTCATAGAGCTTTATTTGGATCATTTGAAAGATTTATTGGAATTATTACAGAGCACTTTGCTGGAGCATTTCCAGTTTGGGTTGCACCAGTTCAAATTAAAGTTTTACCTATATCAGATAATCAAAAAGAATATGCACTTAGTGTTATTGAAAAATTACAACAAGAAGGTTTAAGAGTCGAATTAGATGATAGACAAGAGAAAATAGGATATAAAATAAGAGAAGCACAACTTCAAAAAATTCCATATATGTTAATTTTAGGAGAAAAAGAAGTTGATTCAAAAACTGTTGGGGTACGAGCTCGAAAAGAAGGCGATATTGGTGCAATGAAAATAGATGAATTTATTAGTAAAATAAAAAATGAAATAAAAAATTTTGAAAAATAAAGTTAATAATAGAGATTTTTGATATATATCAAAAATCTCTATTTAATTGACACAAAATTTCTTATATGTTATAATACAAACTACATTTTAATAAATCATAAAATTTAATAAGCGGACTTTTAAAGAAAGTCCGTGCATTTTTGCGTGTAAATTTTTCTAACTGAAAGTTTTGGTTTTAAAAATTTAATTGTTTTAAAACTGGAAATCTATTTTAAGGAGGTAAAAATGGACGAAAAAGAATTTTTAAGAGAAAAACAAAAACTCAAAGAAGTATGTGAAAAACTAGAAACAGAAGAAAAAAGCTTTGAAAATTCTCTTGCAAAAACAAGTAATAATTATGATAAGGAATCTTATGTAAGAGCACATTTAGAATATTTAGGACATAAAAAATTATTAGATTTAAAAAAAATTAAAAAGAAGCCTTATTTTGCAAGAGTAGACTTTAAAGCAGAAAACGAAGAAAAAGAGAAACTTTATATAGGAAAACTATCAGTTTTGGATAGTAATTCACAAGAGCCTATAATTATTGATTGGAGAGCTCCAATTTCAAATCTTTATTACGACGGTCGTGTTGGAAAATCAAGTTATGAATCACCTAGTGGAAAAGTAGAAGGTGAAATATCTTTAAAAAGACAATATTTTATCGAAAATCAAGTTCTTGAAAAATATTCAGATATAGATTTAAAAGCAAATGATGAATTATTACAAGTTGCATTAGAGGAAAAAGCTGATGATAGACTAAAAAATATAGTTGCAACTATACAAGGAGAACAAAATAGTATAATAAGAGCTGATATCAATAAAGCTTTGATTGTTCAGGGAGTTGCAGGAAGTGGAAAAACAACAATTGCACTGCACAGAATTGCATATTTAATTTATAATTGTGATAAAGAATTTGATCCAGAAGATTTTATGATAATAGCTCCAAATAAATTCTTTCTAAATTACATATCAAATGTGTTACCAGATTTAGGAGTAGAAAATGTAAAACAGTATACTTTTGAAGATTTAGCATATGAAATAATAGGAAAAAAATTAAAAATTTCTGATAGTAATGAAAAACTTGTAACTATTGTAAATAAAGAATTTGATGAAATTAATAATGGAGATGTTGAAACAATAATAAATGAATCAAAATTAAAATCATCTATAAACTTTAAAAAAATAGTAGATAGATATTTAAAACAATTAGAAGAAAATTATATTCCTAAAAAAGATTTTGTGTTAGATAATGTAAGAGTTATGAGATATGAAAATATAAATAAGTTATTTGTTGAAAATTATAAAGATTTAGACTTTCAAAAAAGAATTAATGAAGTAAAAAAACATATTTTTTCAAAAATAAAAAATAATAAAGATACAATAATAGAAACAATTACAGCAAAAAGAAGTTTAAGAATAAAAAATATGTTAAAAGATAAAACTTTAACAGAAGAAGAGAAAAAAGAAAAACGAGTAGAAATATTTGAAGAAACAGAAGATTTATTAAACAAAATTTATAAAGATGATTTAAGAGTTGTAGATTTTTATTTTAATGAAATAAAAAAGAAGGATTGTTTAGAATACTACAAAGATTTTATTGAAAATTATATATATAATAAACTTGAAAATAAAGTAATAGCTAATTATTTAGTAAAAAATACTATGAAAAATTTAAGTAAAAATGAAGTAACATTTGAAGATTTAGCCCCAATTATATATATACATTATAGAATTTATGGAACAAAAATAAAATCAAGATTGAGACACATTATAGTAGATGAAGCACAAGATTATGGGGAATTTCAATTTAGTGTATTAAAAACAATTTTAAAAAGTAATTCAATGACAATTTTAGGAGATATAGCTCAAGGTGTTCACTCATATAGAGGAATAGAAAACTGGAAAAAATTCATAGATATTGAGTTTCCTGAGGGAGATGCAATATATACAACTCTAGAAAAAACATATAGAACTACAAGAGATATAATGTATAAAGCAAACGAAGTAATTGATAAACTACCAGAATTTGAAAAACAATTTATAGTAAAAGGAGAACCAGTAATAGATAAAAAAGATTCAATACACATTATAGAAAAGAATAATGAAGAAGAAATAATTTATTCATGTATACAAAAAGTAAAAGAATATTTAAAAAGTGGATACAAATCTATAGCAATAATTGGAAAAGATATGAATGAATGTAAAAGAATAAATAAAAAGTTAAAAGGGTTAGATTTTGAGGTGAAACTAATTCAAAGTAAAGATTCTGAATATCATGCAGGAATTTCCATTGTACCTTCATATTTAGCAAAAGGATTGGAATTTGATAGTGTTATTATATATAATGTAAATGATGAAAATTATAAAAATAATATATTAGATATAAAATTGTTATATGTTGCAATAACTAGAGCTATGAGTAAATTGGATATATTTTTTACAGGAAAAAAATCAGAAGTCTTGAATTAATAAAATAGTTATAATATAATTAATCAGTAATTGATTAACAAAAATATATATGATATACTGACCATAAATAAAAAAGGGGGAGAAATAAACGTGGAAAATGATTCAAAAGGCGATTTACAAAAAAAATTAAAATATTTAGATTTAAATTTAGATGATATTCCAGATAAAATAATTAATTTTAAACCACTTAATTATAATGTATCTAGGTTAAATAATGATAAGGATCACAGAATTTTTAGATTTGTACCGATTGATAAAATAGATATATTAATAACTCCAACATTAAGAACAGATCCTTTAAAAGACAAGTATTCTAAAGCTCTCCCATTACATAGATATATTTTACCTGCTGAAAGAGATGAAGATATTGAAAATTATACAATATTTTTAAAACTTTTATCTAAAGTATCAATAGATGAAATTGAAAATGTTGCAACACATCAAAAAGAATTAGAAAAAAAAGAGCCATTTAAAGTAAAATATCCGAAAGATAATATGTGGCAAATTTATTATTCAGAATCTACAGGAAGATATTTTATGCTTGTATGTACTAAAGAAAAAACTTTTGCTGAATTTTTCTATTTATTGAAAAGAAAATTAGAGTTTATTAAAAGTGGCACAAGAACTGCGCCTAAAATTTATGTTCCTATAAATTCAATGAATTATTCAGAAGAATATTTAAATAGAGATGAAATTGCTGATTTAGAAAATTATTTATGGTTATTTACAAAAGATTGGCCATTAACATTTGAAGTATATAGTAAAACAAATTCATTATCTTTACAAATAACTGGACAAACGGTTGTATATGATGATATAAAAAGTAGTTATAAAGTAAAATTAACAAATAAAAATGATGCTATTAAATTTTATAAATTATTAAAAGCATTATTTATTTTACAAACAGAAATAAAAAATCATTTTGTATTTACAACAAAAATTGATAGCAATAATAGTTTAGAATTATATATTGGCGAAAAAAGATTAACATATGATATGTTAACAGATTTCATAAAAAGTGAATTTAATATTGCTGAAGAAGAAATAAAAGTACAAAATGAAAAAATTGTAGAGATTAAAGATGAGTTAGAAGAAATAAAAGCTTCAGTTAAAGAAAAAGAAGATGAATATTTAATTAAACAAAAAGAAATTTCTACATTTTTAGAATATAAGAAAACTTTTTTTGGTAAAGTGAAATACTTTTTTAAGTCATCAAAAATAAATAAAATGATTAGAGATGAAAATGACAAGCAAGTAGAAAAAAATTTAAAAGATACACAAAATAATGATGTAGTTAAAGTAGATGCTATAAAAGCATCACTTTCAGAAAAGAATTTTTATACAATAGAAGATTTAGTAACAATTTATACATTACTTGAAAAAGGTGAGAAAAATTATAAAAATCTTAACCAAGATTTAAAAGCTCAAAAATTAAAGCTTGAAAATATAATTTCAAAAGTGAAAAATGCAACATTATATATAGAAGAAATAGATAAACATAAAAAAAGTATATTTGATTTTTGGAAATTCTCTAACAAAGATGAAAAGTTATCTTTAGAAATGGGAAATGAAGAGGACAAAACAGAAAATAAAAAGTCCTTAAAGAAATCTTTCGACTATAAGAGTGATTTTGAAGATTTAGGAGTAAAAGTAGATACAATACAAAGGAAAAAATTATCTAAAGAAGAGATAGATAGTGTATTTATAGCAAAAACAGATATATTATATTTATTAAATATGTTAAGAGAAAATGATTTAGATAAATCTGCACTAGAAGATAAATTAGAGGAATTAAAACAAGAATTTAATAATAAAAGACTTTATATAGATAGTGAAACTTTCGATATATTTGGAAATGTAGAAGATGATACTAGAAAATTGAAATATATAGGAAGTAGGAGTCATAGAGAAAATGAAAAAAGCAAATTTAAGATATTAAATATAAATAAAAAGATAGATGTTTTTGACTTTACAGAAAAATTACAGAGTATAATAGGTTACTTAGAAGGTGCTATTAATAAATGTAAAGCACAATATGATTTTTCTTTATATAAAGTTGCTCAAATTACTGAAAAAGTAAGAGAAAGATCATTTGATGTATATAATATAAATGCAGAAAAGGCACTTGAAGAATATAATGATGACGGAGAAGGTGCTTTAAATTTAATAAAATTAAATTACAAAGAAGGATTACCTTTACTTTATTATTCAAATATAATTTTTTATGATAATACAAATCAAACGTTACCTGTTGGAATGGATTTATCTTCAAGTGTTTTTATAGATTGTAAAAAACTTAAATTTACATTAGTAAGAAAATCCAAATTTAAAACAAACAATTATTTTACAGAAAGTAATAATTTAATATCACCAAAAACAAAAGACATTTTTGTTTATGAATATGATGTTGAAATGTGAGGAAATCAAAATAATGATAAATAGAGCTATTATAATTGTATTAGATAGTTTTGGAGTTGGAGAAACTCCTGATGCTTCAGAGTATGGCGATGAAGGAAGTAATACTTTAGCAGGAATATATAATAATACAAAGTTAAATATTCCTAATATGAAAAAATTAGGTTTATATAATATTCAAGGAATAAATTTAGATGAAAAAGAGTCAAATCCAATAGGAATATATGGAAAAGCAAAAGAAAAAACAAAAGGAAAAAATAGTCCTGTAGGTCATTGGGAAATTGCAGGATTTATAAAAGATAAACCATTTAAAACATATTATCAAGGGTTTCCAAAAGAATTATTAGATGAAATATCTAAAAAGGCAGGAATAAATGGATTTATATGTAATGAAAAAGGTTCAGGAACAGATTTCTTGAAAAAATATGGGGAAGAAAGCATACAAAAAAATATGCCAATAGTATATACTTCTGCAGATAGTGTTTTACAAATAGCTATGCATGAAGAAGTTATGCCAGTAGAGAAATTATATGAATTATGTAAAATAGCAAGACAAGTAATTGATGAAAAAGGATATGGAATAGGAACAGTAATTGCAAGACCATTTGTAGGAACTTGTGGAGAAGATTTTACTAGAACATATAATAGAAAAGATTTTGAAGCACAAGATTTTGGAAAAACTATGTTGGATGTTTTGCTTGAAAACAATAAAAAAGTTTTAGCAATAGGAAAAATAGATGATTTGTTTTCTGGAAGAGGAATAACTAGATCAATTCATACAAATGGAAATACTGATGGAATTTCAAAAACTATAAATGCTATAAAAAATGCAGATGAGGATTTAATATTTGTAAATTTAGTTGATTTTGATATGCTTTATGGTCATAGAAATAATATAGAAGGATATGCAAGAGCATTAGAAGAATTTGATAGTAAATTACCTGAAATAATGAATTTATTAAAACAAAATGATATTTTAATATTGACTGCTGATCATGGTAATGATCCAAGTACTGTAAGTACAGACCATTCAAGAGAATATATTCCTATATTAATTTATGGAAAAGAATTAAAACAAAATGTTGATTTAGGAATAAGAGAAACTTATTCAGATATTTCAGCTACAATTTTAGATTTATTTAATTTACCTAAATTAGAAAATGGAACAAGTTTTAAAAATGATATAATTTAATAATGCAATGGGATAGCATAAAACTATTCCATTGCATATTTTTTATTAAAAATTATAGACAATATAAAAATTATATGTTAATATAACTAATGTGTTAAATATGCTGATGTGGCGAAATTGGTATACGCACAGCACTCAAAATGCTGCGAGAAATCATGTGGGTTCGAGTCCCACCATCAGCACCAAAGACGTATCTGTTCGAACTTTATAGAACACAGATAGATATAAAAATCAATCAGTAAAATGGTTGATTTTTTTTTGTAAATTATTCTATTACTTAAGTTAAATTTTTATAAAAAAACTTATTGTTTTTTTTACAAAAAGTATTGACAAAATATAATGTATTATCTATAATACAAATGTAGATACTTAATATAAAAATAACAATAAGTAAAAGTGCATACAAAATATAAAAAAGATATTAATGCTAAAAAAATTGTAGAAAGAAGGGTAAAAAAATGAAAGTTAATGGTAATTTACTAATATTTAGTACGGAAAATGAAGAAAGATTAGATGTAAGAAAACTAAAAGAAAAAAAGTTGCAAATTATTTTAGATGAAAATAATGATTTACCAAAATTTGAAATTGATAATCAAGAATATATAAAGCTTTTGGCAGAAAATAAAATAGAAAAATTATTTGAAATCTCAAATTTTTACATAGAACAATTATATACTTGGGGGGATCCTAGTTATTATACATTAAATGAAGAGATAACAATTACATATTTAGTAATTATAAATAAAAGTAATATAAATAATATGCCTAATAATTTAAGTTTTTATGATTTATATATTAAAAATAATGAAAATAGTTCAGTACAAGATGTAATATTAAACAATAAAAATAAACAAATAAAATATAAAATCGAAACTATATCTAAAAGAAAAAGAGACAATATTGAATATACTAATAAATTAGTTGGAAAATCAGAGATTAGCGAATTGACTGCTATAATAATTCATACAGGATTGAAAAGATTGAGAAATAGAATAAAAAATACAAATATAGCATTCAGCTTTTTGAATAGAGAATTTACTATTTCAGAATTGCAACAAGTTTATGAAATAATATTAGATAAAAATTTGGTATCGGCAAATTTTAGAAAAAAAATAGGGCCAATGATTAAAAAAACAGAAATACTTGTAAAAGATTCAGCTCATAGACCCTCAAATAAATATATTTTTAATGAAGATTTTTTAGAAAATTGGGTTTAAATAAATTTAAGAAAGGAGATTTAAAAAATGGAGGAAATAATTATTGCATCAGGAAACAAAGGAAAAATAAAAGAAACTCAAGAAATTTTGACGGATTTTAGAATTGTCTCCATGGAAGATATTGGTATAGACATTGATGTTAAAGAAGACCAAGATACATTTGAAGGAAATGCTATAAAAAAGGCAGAAACAATTGCAAAATTTCTTAAAGGAAAAAAATGTATTGCAGATGATTCTGGAATAGAAATAGATGTATTAGAAGGATTTCCTGGAGTATTTACAAAAAGGTGGTTTAATGGAACAGATAGGGAAAGAAATTTAAAATTGATAGAAAAATTAGAAGGAGTTCCAAAAGAAAAGAGAAATATAAAATTTACAACTGCAATAGCTTTGTCTGATGGAGAAAATACTATTTGTGAAACAGCAACAATAGATGGATTTGTAGCAACAAAGGTAAAAGGAGAAAACGGATTTGGATTTGATGAGATATTTGAATTAAAAAATGGAAAAACTTTAGCTGAATTGTCGCAAGATGAAAAAAATCAAATAAGTGCAAGAAAAATTGCATTAGAAAAATTAAAGAAAAAATTGTTAGAAAAAGAAGTTGAAAGATAGGAGTGATAAATATGATAAATTATTTAGAAATTGGTGCAACAATATTTGGATTAATTCAAGGTATATTAGTAATGTTTAATAGAAGAAGTAATTGGATTGCATATTCAATCCAAATGATATTAATGATTATTTTTTCTTTTTCAATGCATTTGTATGGAGATGTTACAAACAGTGCAATATATTTAGTTCTAGGAATAATAGGTTTTATTATTTGGAATAAAAAAGATGAAAAAGATATAAAGGAATGTAGTGTTAAAGAAAAAATTATTTACTGTCTTATAATTGGAATTTCAACTTTTACAGTATTTATTATTCTAAATAAAACAGACGATCCTCTTCCATTGTTAGATGCTTTTACAACAACATCAAGTTTTGTTGCAACATATTATATGATGACAAAAAAGATTGATACATGGATCATTTGGTTTATAAACGATATATTTTATGCAATAGAATATTTTATATTACCACAGCAAGCATTGAGTTTATTCTTTTTAAATGTAGTTTGGACAATTATGGCAATAGTATCATATATAAATTGGAGAAAGATAATGAAGGGAGAAATGTAATATGAAGAGAATATATTTTGCAGGTAAATTTAAATTACACGAAAATAAAAGTTTACCATTATCAAAAAGATTAGAACAGGATTTTAGAGCTAAAGTATTGGAAAATCCAGAAAAACTTACATATGCTGAAGATAATTTAAAACTAAAAAATGGAATTATATATAGTGGACCATTTTATTGTGAACAAGCTTCATGTGGAGATTTTACTTCTACTGATTGTAATGTGGTATTAAAAGCAGAGTATGAAGCAGTAAGTAATAGCGATGTATATTTTGCTCTATTTGACCAAAAATTTTCAGTTGGTACAATTGTAGAACTTGATTGGGCAATTGAAATGAATAAAGAAATTATTATATTTTATAAAGAGGAAGAATCAGAACATGATATAAAATCTGAATATTGGTTTGCAATTGCAAATGCATTATCAAAGAGTGATAAAGTAAAAGTTTTTAAATTTAATGAAATAGATAAAGTAGTAGATATAATAAAAGAGGGAGTGATTTTTAATGAAATATAAAGAGTTTGAATTAATAGGTTCATCATTTAAATGTGATAAAAATTGTCCATATTGTACTGCTAAAATTACTAAATGGCCAGTAGTAGACAATAAATTTGAATTATTAGAGGAAAAATTAAAATATTTAAGAGATAATAATATAAATTTTAGATACTTTATTTTTTGTGGAAATGGTGAACCATCTTTGCTAGAATTTAATGATTTTAAAACGATAGTAGAAGCTACAAGAAATGTAAATATTTTTGATGAAAAAAGGTTGCAATCATCTGGTAATATATTTTATGAAGATAAAAAGTTAGATTTAATAAAAAATGATTTTATTATAGAAATAACAAGAGTTTCTTTAGATTCAAAAGAAGATATGAAAATTTTAGGGTACAAGAGAGATTATATAAATACAGATAATTTTAAAAAAGCCAAAATTCGTTTAAATTATGTTTTAATGAAAAATAAGAGTTTTAATGAATATTTTGATGAAATAAAAAGATATATTGAAAAATATCCTAATATAGTAACTGTTTCCTTGAAGACATTAAATCTAAATACAAGAAAAGATGAAATTGATAATCCATATTCACAATGGATTATAGAAAATGCTCTAACTAAAGATGATACAGATAAGATAATTGAATTTATGAATTCCAATGCAAATTTTGTAACAAGTGATGAAAAATTTTTTGATAGATTTGAATGGAATTATAATGGTGTTCCAATAACTTTCTATGCAAAAAAATTAGATTATGGATATTCAAATATAGTTTACTATGGAGGAGAATTAGTAGATTATCATTTAAATAAAATTAATATAGCTAAGGAAATATAAAAAATGGTAGAATTGAGATTAGGTTTAATAAATAATATAGAAAGAAAATTTATTCCAACTAAAATGGATTTTTTAAAAGAATATTTACAAAGTTTGAAATACGTAGAAGAATATGAATTAATTCAAACATATAAAAGTAATGTAAAATTTCGTTGTTATAATGATCATAATAATTTTAAATATACAAGAAATATCAAGATGAAAGGTGTGACAGATGTAGCAGAAATAGACGAAAAAACTTTTTTAGGAGTTTTAAGAGAAAACAACAATAAATGTATACGAAAAATAAGAAAATATTATTTAGATGGAGATTTTGAAATAAATGTAGATTATTTTTCAGAACCATTAAGTATGATAATGGTTGAAGTTGAAACAGACTCTGCGTCACTTGAATCTTATAAACCTCCAAGAGGATTTATAGAAGTTACAGGTAATGGAAAGTATGAAAATATAGAAATTTTCCATGGTAGTATCATTTCTAACAATACAATTTTAGAGGGAACTGATGCTGTAGGAAAAACAACAACAATAATAGAATTGTTAAAAGAAGGAATTATATGTCAAGATAGATGTATGGATGTGATATCAGTAAATATGCTATTTGATATTCCGATGGAAGAGAGAGTAGCGAAATATCAAGAATATTTAAAGCATATTGATAAGAATGTAATAATAATGGTTAACAATGACAAAGAAGAATTAGAAAAAAGAATAAATAAACGTGAAAAATTAAGTGAATTTGATTCTTTATCATTTGAATATAATAAGCTTTATAAGGATACTTACGATTATATGGAAAATCATAATATGTTAGAAGATAAAATGTTTTTAGTAAATTGTACAGGGCTTACAGTTGATGAGCAAGTGAATGCTGTAAAAAAAATAATTTGTAAAAAATAGTTTCACCTCAATATTTAAGCTTGTCAAATCATTGATTTATTTTGAGAAAAATGATATAATGTTTACATAAAATTACAGAAAGGGTGATATTATGCATATTTTTCTTATTCGGCATGGTGAATCCATAGCTAATAATGGAAGCAACTATGTCAAAAGGATTCCCGACCATTTGGTAACGCTAAGCAATACAGGAAAACAACAAGCACATGAAACTGGAATTTGGTTGGCAGACTACTGTCAAAAGCAAGGAATTTGTCTTGATAATGCACGAATATGGCGTAGTCCTTATTGCAGAACAAGACAAACATCTGAAGAGTTTAATGTCTCGCTTGGTATATCGGATATAAGGGAAGATATAACTCTTATTGAGCAACAATTCGGATTGTTTGACTCAATTCCAGAAGAAAAATGGGGAGAACTTTTTCCTAGAGAATATGAAGAATATCAGCGTCAGAGAAATAATTATGGAAAATTCTACGCTAGACTTCCACTGGGAGAAAGTCCATTTGATGTAGCAATTCGTATTCATCAGTTTATGGGAACAATTCATCGTGACTATGAAAAGCATGGCAAAGATACATTGTTTATCTTCACACATGGAACTACCTTGAGAGCTTTTTTATTAAGATGGTTTCATTACTCGCCTGAATGGTTTCATGAAGAAAAAAATCCTAAAAATTGTTGGATAAGAGAAATTAGAAATCACGAAGACTGTGGATATATTAATCTATAGTTAGAAAAGAGCCTTCGTATGTGAAAATTCGGAGGCTCTTTTCATTATCCTTAGTCATAAAAATATAAATTAAGATTAACCACAATTATTGTGATTTTACAAGTATAATGTTATAATAAAATTGTCAAATAAAAAATGAAAAATAAGAAAACAAGGAGCAGAGAGGAGTATTAAAATATGTATAAAAAAATAACTAAAAAAGAAAAGGTTACTAGAAAGATCACAGATGTGCATTCAGCAGATAACTATTTAACAAAAGAAACAACTGAAAGTATTAGTTTAGCAATAAATAAGCTAGATGGAAAATTAAATTTATTAAAAACTGTTAATGAAAGAGTTTTTTATTTTATTAGTGCAGATGTAGAATTTATTATTGATGGTGAAAAAGTACATTTTGAAGATGAAGATGTATTATATTTAGATAAAAATACGACATACTCAGCAAATGGTAGATTTGAAGCTGTTGTAGTTAACTCACCTGCTTTTGGTGTAATTAAAGAATAATAAAAATGATAGAGAGTGTTAGTTCAATGAGTGTTTAGATTATGAGAGGCAAAAAGATGTAGATATCTGTGCTAAAACTAGTCTGTATTATATCTATGTTTACATAATTTGACTTAAAAAAATAGATGTGCTATAATTAACATGCTCGTAACAAGTTGTTTGCCTAAACAGGCGAATTATCCCATCTCATTTAGATGGAGAAAGAAAGGAGTACCTTATGATCGAAGCAATTTTTGGACTTGGTTTCGCTGCTGTTTGTGGTTCACTTCTGTTTCCAGAAGAAACTGAAAAACTGAAAAAAGCAACAGTGAAAGCAGCAAAACTCACAGGTGAACAAATGTCTGCATCAGCATACACGAAGGAAGGGCATCTTATAAAAGCTTACAGAAGCCAAGAAGAAGCTCGGCGCAATCGTGCAAGGTTAGACATCGGAACGGTAATTTGTTTGCCTAACGGCACAAATATTACTGTCGAGGAAGGCCTTAAGGATATTGAATCCGATGGCTGGTGGTATGCCTGGACTACAATCTAAGCAGAGCCCCATCTTGATTATTTTAATAAAATCAAGATGGGGTATTTTCTTATATTTTAATTAAAAACAAGCTGTGCTATTAAAAACACAGCTTGCAAAATCATGAAATGTGATTATCTAATTTTTATATCTCCACTTATTGTAGAAATATCCAGGTTAGCATTGTAACCTCTGCTTTCTTTGTGCTGATTTCTAACCTCTCCACTTATAGAACGAGTGGAAAGATTTATGTGACCAATGTTATTAAATTTCGCTGATACATCTCCACTTATTGAGGAAACATTAACATTAATGTCTTGGGTTGCATTGATACAAAGTTTGGCATCTCCACTTATTGTAGAAAAGGAAACATCGTTGACTGTTGCATTAGTTTCTAAATCGCCAGACTGTGTATCTACTTTGAGATAATCTGTTGAGACACCTTTATTTAAGGTGATGTCCGTTGAGAAACTCTTTGCAGAAATAACTTTGAATGTCTTTTTCGGTACGGTAACATCGAGTTTCAAATTTCCGTTGAAACAGGTTCCTGTAGTCTCTAATGTAATTATAAGTTCACTATTTACCGCTCGAAAAACAAAGTTAACCTCTCTGTCAATAATTGCCTTACCATAGAAATGCGCTTCAACTTTGGAAGAATTGGAAACGGAAACATTGACATCACAAAATGTTGATTTGATTGTTATCTTGTCGATATTGCTACAATCTTCTGCTTTTATTTGGTCAAATTTCTGGGTTTTGTCGATCTCATTACACCGATTATAACCCGTCTGTTGACCGTCGACGATTGTTACACTGTTCCTTGAAAAAACTCTGCCATTGATTCTAATCATGATTTTTTCCTCCTTAAACTTTATTATTGCTGATTAGTGTTTATTGGTGCTTAAACTAAAAAGTTAGAGTGTATCCCTCTCACTAATTAGTAAAAATTGGGAAAATGACACAGGACTTTACCTATATCATTTTTTACTATATCATAAATATAGATAAAATACAACTTTTTTGAAGATACTTGTATAGTTTGATTGATTTTACATCATTATTACATAACTTTCTTGCGAGAAAATCTTACTGGATTTGTTGTAAAATTAGGAATTTTTTGATACAATCTAGATATAAAAAATAAAACGGAGGTAAAATAATGATAGATATACATATGCATACATTATACTCAGATGGAGATAAGACTGTT
>CANQEX010000028.1 GCA_947596225.1 uncultured Clostridia bacterium
TTCTTATTTTAATATATTTTTATAAAAAAGAAAAGACTATTGACAAAAATTTTTAAATAACTTTGTCAACAGTCTGAATAGGAAATGGTTTTTACCATTTCCTATTTTTAAATCTATTCATATACATAACATTCTAAACTTCTTCTTCCAAATAATATAGCCGATTGATGTGAATTCATATATATATCTATTCTATTATTAGATATTGCTCCTCCTCTATCTTCAACAACAAACCAACCACCATTTGGCTTATCTGCTAAAGCAGGTATATATATTACCGTTCCTATTGGATAACCACTTCCTGCTGCAATTGTATACCATTCTTTTGCTTTAGCTCCAGAACTTGTAATTCCATTAGTTTTTCCTGTACATCTAGCACATGAGCAATAAGCAGATGTGTTCATTTTTACTACTTTTGGAGTCATTCCTTCAACACTTGCCTGTAATGTAGATGAAGATTGTTTTTCAGATCTATTTCCAGCTCTTGATGTAAGCTTTGTAGAAATTTGAACTATCTTATTAACTGGCTCTCTAATTACAACCTCAGAAATAACATTTCTTTCTATTTCTTGATTGTCCTGATATTTAACTTTATATTTAATTTCCTTTAAACCATTAACGCCTTCTTGAAGTACTTTGTCTTTAGTTTCAGTTCCTTCTTTTGAGACATCTTTAGTTATTGTTTCATAAGGTATTTCAACTTGTTCTACTACTATTTTCTCAGTTACTTTAACATATTTTCCTAATATTTCTTCTGTTGTAACACTCTCTATTTCTTCTGAAATTACTTGTTTTTCATCTGTTGCTTTAGAAATTGTTATTGTTTTAGTAAAATCAATATTAGAATCAATATCTGGATAAACAACTTCATCTGGTAATACTATCATATGATTTTCTGCAAGTATATCAGATACTTTTACCTTTGCTGTCATAACTGTTGTTTCATATCCTTCTGGAAAAACAATTGTTACATAGTTTACATCAGATTTTGAAGCCTTAACTCCTATTGAAAGTATACAAATTAAAATAATACTTATAAAAACAATTTTTCTAATTATTTTTACAAATAATTTTTCATCTGTTTTCATAAATTTGCCCCCTTAATTTGCAAGTTCATTATATAATTAATTTATATGTTTGTCAATCAAGAAAGATTACAAAAAAACCAGCTAAAATAGCTGGTTTTACGTTGTTTCCCTAGATACAAGCTGTATAGATTTTTTTAAAATTTTATCTTAGATTTTCAAGTGCTTCTATTCTTTTTTCTATAGAAGGATGTGTTGAAAAAATATTACTTTTACTTTTTTTCTTATCTTTAAAAGGTGTTACTATATACATATGTGCATTACTTTTACTTGCAACATCTAATTCATCAGTATCTGAACTAATTTTCTTTAAGGCAGATATTAAACCATCTGGATTTCTTGTAAATGATATTGCTGTGGCATCAGCCAAAAATTCTCTTCTTCTTGAAACTGCTAACTGTATAAGTTGAGATACTATTGGAGATAGAATAAGAAATACAAGTCCTACAAGAAAAATAATAATATCTAAAACTCCATTATCATTATCTCTACTACTTCTTCTAGTTCTAAATGTCATTCTTAAAACCATATCTGATATCATTATAACAAAACCAACCATTACACTAACTACTGCTGATAATCTTATATCATAATTTTTTATATGTGAAAGCTCATGTGCTACAACACCTTCTAATTCATAATAATTCAATTTTTCCAATAATCCAGTAGTAACACAAATTATAGAATTTTCTGGATTTCTTCCGGTTGCAAAAGCATTAGGTTGATTTGATTCAACTACATACAATCTAGGTTTTGTTGTTAAACCAGATGTAACCATTAATCCTTCTAATATATTTGTAAGTTGTAAATCTTCCTCTTTAGTTGCTGGTCTTGCTTTTACAGAAGCAAGAACTACTTTGTCACAGTTATAATAAGTAGCAATAGTTGAAATTATTGAAAATATTAAAGCAAAAATTATTGCAAACTCACCTAAATCTAATATATAACATATAAAATATATTAGTAATGTTATCATTGTTAAAAATAAAAAAACAATTATACCCGTTTTTATTTTATTTTTTCTTATATCATCATACATAAACATCTATCCTTAATTTATATTTAGGTTATAGCACCTATAACTTAAAAAGCGCTATCAGTTCTGATAACGCCTTTTTATTTATTTACTAAAATCAACTTTTACATTTTTCTTAGCCTCTTCAGAATCTGTTTTAAATAATTCTTCTGGTTTAAACTTAAATATTGAAGCAATTATATTTGTTGGTATAACTTCTAATTTTGTATTATACATTGTAACACTATCATTATAAAATTGTCTTGCATATGATATTTTATTTTCTGTATTTCTAAGTTCTTCTTGCAATTCTGAAAAATTTTGATTTGCTTTTAAATCTGGATAATTTTCAGAAACTGCCATTATTGTTTTTAATGCTCCTGATAATTTATTATCTAATTCTGCTTTTTCATTTACTGTTGTAGCATTTGCCCAAGAAGTTCTAAGTTCTGTAACTTTTGTTAAAGTATCGCTTTCATGTTCCATATATCCTTTTACTGCTTCTACAAGATTTGGTATTAAGTCAAATCTTCTTTGTAATTGAACATCTATTTGACTCCAAGCATTTTTTACTTTATTACGTGATTGAACTAAACCATTATATAAAATTGCCAAAATAGCCAAAATAATTAATATAACCACTAATATAATCATAGTTATTCCCTCCATCTATTATTTTTATTATATTATATCAATTTAAAAAATTTTATGCAATACTTATAATAAAATTACAAAAGAAGAGATAGTTTTCTAAACTATCTCTTCAGGGATTTTTTTATTATTTCAAGAAAATATTATATATCTTTGTATTTCATATATCTATTATAATATACATATGCTAAAATTATTAATATTATTGCTGGAATAATAAACATTTTAGCACCTGTAGCTGGTAGTGAAGATCCTATCATTGTATTATCTGTATTACCATTTGCTACTCTATTACCATTATTATTTGTGTTTGTATTAGTATTAGTGTTAGTGTTAGTATTTGTGTTAGTATTAGTGTTTGTATTTCTATTTTGGCTTCCACTTCCACTTCCACCTTCATCTTCATCATCTGTATCTTGATTTCCACTAGTAGATCTTTCTACAGTTAATTTAACATCTTTAGTAATTTCTGTAGATTCTTCTGTTCCTGTAGCTACAACAAACATTGAATAAGTAATTGCTTTTTCTATTTCTCCTATAGTTGCATCAGATTTTACTTTAAAATCAATAGTTATTAAATCTGTATTTTTATCTATTAATTCTGCAAAATCTATTACAATTTTTGAATCATTACCAGTATCTGGCTCACCATTAAAAGCAACATATGCTGAAGTTGAAGTCATACTGTTTATATCTTTATTAGTAACATCTTCGACTGGTAATGTTTGATTTCCTATTTTTACTTTATTATCTGCTTCTTGTTTTATATTATCAACTGTAATATTTTCAATAACAGACTTATCATAATTAATATATCCTGATACACTTTCTATTTTCTCATTATTTGTAACATTATCTAAAGATAATAGTACAGATACTGTATCTCCTCTTTTAACTGTATCTTTTGAAACAGTTAAAGCTATAGTTGTATTTACTGTTGCATATACGCTTGTACATACTAATACAAAAGCAACAAATAATTGTAATAATATTATTTTACTTTTTTTCATAATTATCATTCTCCTCATTTGCTATTACTAATACAATATAAGGATATCATTTATCTGTTTTAAATGCAATACCTTTTTTTACTATTTTTAATTTAGGCGATATTTCTATCGCCTAAATTATTATTCTCCTTCTACATAATTTAATCCATAACCTTTAACTTCTGCTCTATGATATAGTAATAATTTTGCATCTGAAACATTTACTTTTTCATCTTTATTAATATCAGCAGCTTCTAAGCAAGCACCTGTTAAAGATTTTACTTCATTTCTATGTGCTTTTATTAATACAGAATCTAGAGAGTTTGCAACTCCATCTCCATTAGAATCTCCTGTTACAACTATTTCATAAACAATAGCATTTGATTCTTCATCTACCACATTTTCACCATTTTCATCAAGTAATTTTACAAACATTCCTGTTTGTACATATCCTGAAGTAATTGGTGTAGCACTACCTTCTTTTGTTAATACTACTTCATAGTTTTGTCCATTTAAAAATTTCTCTTTAAATGCATCTATTGGTGTTTTTGGTTTTACTTCTTTTAAATATGTTTCATCTTTAACATATCCTAAATTATTTGGATCTATAACTGTTTGAGCTGATGGATTTGAATCTTTTTCAATTGTAACTGTTACTCTTGCAACAACTCCATTATTTAATTTTGATGTAGCTATTACAGTTATTGTATCAGCTTGTTCATCTGATCCTATTGTTAATTCACCTTCTGCTGAAATTTTTGTATTGTTACTTGTATTTCCCTCTATAGACCAAGTTACTTGATTTTCTTCATCACCTTCAACTTCTGCAGAGAAATTAACTGTTCCATTAACTTTTCCTTTTACATCTTCTGAAGGTGTTATTGTTACTTCTGTTACTGTTGGCTCTTGTGGTTGTGGTTGGTTTTCTTTTTCTACTGTAACTTTTGTACTAACTGTTGCTCTTCTGTCTGCTACAGATGTAGCTGTTACTGTTAATGTATCAGCTGTTTCATCTGAAGCTATTGTTAATTCACCATTTGATGAAATTTTTGTACTTGCACTTCTATTTCCTTTTACTGTCCATTCTACACTTTTATCTTCTACATTTCCTGTAACTGTTGCTGTAAATGAAACTTTTTCTCCTACTTTTGCACTTACACTTCCTGATGGAGTCATACTTATTGATGCACTTGATTCATTATCTGCAACACTATATTTAATTTTTAATGTTGTTCCATTACCAATACATGTATCTACAACTTGTCCATTACCTGTCATTGGTACTACTTTTACTTCTGCTACTTTATCTCCAACTGTTTCTGTAGATAATACTACATATGTTCCTTCTGATTCTATTCTACCTAATTTACTTGTTGTACCAAATGCTGTTCTTTCTGTATCTATTGCCAATAATTGTGTAAATATTTTTGGTAAATCAACATTTACTGTTGTTGGATATTCTGATAAATAGAATGGCTCTTCTATTATCATTTCTAATACTTGATTATTTAAATTAATATTTACTGTATCTTCTCTAGCTAAATAATTTGCATAATCTCCATTAGATATATTATCTAAATACATTATTATATTTGAAATATCAGTAATTTGATTTCCTGATAAATCGAAATCTTTCAAATGTTTAAATAATTCTTGACAACCATTTAAATCAATTTGTAATTCTCCAGCAATTAAGTTATTACTTAAATTTAAATCTGTTAAATTTGGTAATGTTGTTAATGCTGATATATCAGAAATATAGTTATAAGCTAAATTTAATTTTCTTAATTTTGTCATACTAGCCCAATCAATATCTGATACATTTGCTATATAACAATATGAAGCATTTAAATCTACTAATGATTTTAATTGTGATATTCTATCTATGTTATCTAATTCTGCATTATAAGAAATATCTAATACTTTTAATCTTGGTAGTTTAACATATCTATCTACATCACCACTTAATAATTTACTTGCTAAACTTATTAATTGGTTATATAAAGTTAATTCATTTTTATTTCCATCATTATCATCTTTAATTGCTTCTTTAAAATCAATTTTATTTGGTATTTGCATTTCTCCTAAAGCTTTTTTTAAAGCTGATTTTACTTGTTCTTTGTTAGCAGCATTTATAAGTGTTTGATCTTCTGTAATATTATAACTTAATTTTTCAACTTCTTTATATGGTCCTTTGCAAGTATAAACTGTTGTTCCACCATATGTTTTATTAGTCTTTTGATACTCTTCATAAGCATCATATAATGTAGATGTATAAGTTTCATCTCCCTTGATATCATTTAATACTTTTTCTTCTAATTCTGTTGGAATACCTTCATATCCAAATTCTTTTATTCTATTTTCTAGATATTCTTCTTGATAACAATATTGATCTTGTGTTTCTTCATTCATTCTTTTTATTAAACAGTAATTTGCCATTTCAGAATATAAATTCATTTCTATAAATTTATTATATAAATCTTGAATTTGTGTTCTGTTTAAAGGTGTATCTTCTAAATATTTATCAAAAAAATCTGAAATTGGTGTTGTAGATTCTGTACCAGTAAGTTCTAATCCAAATGCTTTATCTAATAATTGTTTATCTAAATCTGATAAAGCATTTTTTGATTCTAATGTTTTTATAAAGTTAATTTGCTCTACTAAAACAGCTCTTGCTTGTTCTGTTGTTTTTATTTCCTTATATGCTTTATATTCTTCATTTGTTTGATAATTTAATGTAGGAATTAATAATGTTGTTAATTTATATTCATTATTATATATAGTATATAGATTTTCTAAGAATTTATATACATTACTAAATTCTTTATTTATTCCTTTTTGTTCATCATTTCCATTTAAAGCTTCTTCAATAATATCTTTATAGCCTTTTACTTTTTCACCATTTTCATCTATATATCCATTAATTGTATCTATTAATTTTTTTATTTCTTCTGCTTTAGCATTTACATTTTCATTAAATTTCTCAGCTCCAGTATCTAATGCATCAGCTTCTTTAATAATTTCTTTTATTCTTGTTATTGTTGTATTTATATTTTTTACTGCTTCATCTATTGCACTTTGTTGAGTATTAATTTTTTCTATAGAAGAAGATAGGTTTCCACCATATTCTCTACTTCTTAACCAATATACATATAATTCAACTAATTCCTTTTCCCAAGCATCTTTTTGAGTGTCTAATTCATATATTGAATCTATATTTTGTAAATAGTTATGAGAAACATTTAATTCTTGATTTAAACCAATAAAATATTCTAATCCTGATAAATCTCTAATTTGTTTATTATTTAATATTAATGATGTTATTTTATTTGTTAAAATCATATCATCTATTACAAATGTTTTTGCATCATCATATGCAGCTTCATATAATGTTTTACCTGTACTATCATTTTCAACTGCTATTCTATATACATATTGTAATTTTAAAACTCCATCTTTACCAGCAGTTTTCTTTTCTATTTTTTCTATTTTTTTATTAACTAATGCACCTTTTTTAGTATCACTTACATATTCATATAATTGATTTGTTTTTGTATTATAGAAATATTTATCTGAGGTTATAGTATTTGTAAGTTTATGATATACAGTTCCTTTTTCATCCTCTATATTTGTTATCTCTTCATAGGTGTATTCATCATATATAATATCACCATTACTTTGTATTGCATATGGATAACTAATTAAGTTTTTATTTACTGTTTGTCCACCTGTTAATTGTTCTTTTATTGCTTTATATAAATTTGTATCCATTGTTGTTATTATTTCTGAAGTATCACCACTTACTACATAATAAAAAGTAAATTTACTATCATTTAATATGTTTTCAGCAGCTCTATTTGGATTGTTAGCTTTATTTGCTTCTGTTTGATCATCATATACATGAATATATACTTTTACCATACCTTGATAAGGATTTCCATTTTCATCTGTTATTCTAATTGATATATTTCTACTATCTGATGTTACTTCCATAGGCATACTTTCTACATATGGTGTATTAAAATAGCTTTCAGCTGGATTAACAATTTTATTGTAAGATTTTACTTCTTTCCAATTTGATTTTAAAAATCCAGCAAGTTCTAATATTTGTGGTAATTCAAATTCTGCTGTTTCAGTTTGATCTGAATCTTCTGATTCATCAATATAAGCTTTTTCTACTTTAACAACTTCTTGTCCACTTAATATTATAGTTCCTGTTGCTTTTAAATTGTCTATTAAAGAAGCAATACTACTAACATCATCTAATTGGTTTGTAGATAAGTCTAAATAATTTAAACTTGTTAAACTATTTAAAACTTCTAAATTGCTTTCTTTATTTAAATTATTTCCAGATAAATCTAAACGTGTTAATCCAGTAAATACTTCTAATCCTGTTAAATCTGAGATTGCTCCATCATTAAGATTTAACTCTGTTATAGAAGATATATTATCAATTATTAATTTGTGAGTAATGTCATTGCTTTCAAAATCAATATCTTGTTGTTCAAGGCTTGATTTTACAGCTTTGTACAATTTACTGTTTAACACAATCTCATTATCTTCTGCTGCATTTACCACAAATAATGGTGATATGCAGTTCAATAGCATAATTAAAATTAATGCAATTGAGATTAACATTTTCCTTTTCATAATAAATCCTCCCTGAATATTTTCATTAGTTACATGATAGCATTTTGAAAAATAATTTCAATAGCAAGTTTTTTCATGATTTACAAATCCTTCCAAAAACCTTTACGGCTTTTCATTTTATCAGTTTCAATTATCTTTTATTAAGTTTTAGTTACTTTTTTACCATAAAAAGCATTTTTCCTTACGAAAACAATATTTTAAAGCAAAAAAATATCATTTAAAAATGATATTTTTTAGATTATATATTAAATATTCTATTTGCATTTTCATAAGTTACTTTAGCAACTTCTTCTTCGCTTATATTCTTAATCTCAGATATTTTTTTTGCAACTAATTTTACATTTCTTGAATCATTTCTTTTACCTCTAAAAGGTTCTGGAGATAAATATGGTGAATCTGTTTCAATTAACAATTTATCTAGAGGTACTAAAGACACAGCTTCTTTTGCCTTTGCATTTTTAAAAGTTATATTTCCACTAAATGATATATAATAACCAAGTTTTAATCCATCTTTTATTAATTCTTGATTTAATGGGCAACAATGAAATATTCCTTTTTTATTTACTCCGGTAATTTTTTAATATTTGTATTGTATCTATATAAGCATCTCTTGTATGAATTACTATTGGTTTATTAATTCTATTTGCAATTTCAATTTGTTTTATAAAAAGTTCTTTTTGTAATTCTTTATTATCTTTATTCCAATAATAATCTAAACCTATTTCCCCTATTGCAACAACTTTTTTATTTTTAGCAATTTTTTCTATTTCTTCAAGTTTATTGCTAGAAAAATCTTCTATATCGTTTGGAGAAATTCCAGCGGTTGCATATATAAAATTATTTTCTTGTGCTATTTTTAGAGCCATTCTACTTTTTTCTAAATTATATCCAACACATACTGTTTTAGTGATATTTTCTTTATATATTGAATCAATTATTTCTTTTCTATCTTCATCAAATTTCTCATCATTATAATGACTGTGCGAATCAAAAAATTCCATTTATTTCTCCTTAAAAACAGCTACAGTACTAGCTATAGCATATTCTTTGCAATGTGATAAACTTACTTCTATATTTTCTAATTCCTTTATTTTAAAATTTAAATTTACATTTGGTTTTCCATTTTTATCATTTAAAATTTCAAAATCTTTCCATGAATACTCAAAATTTATATAATTACTTAAAGCCTTATATATTGCTTCTTTTCCCGCAAATCTTACAGCATAACTTTGATATTTTTGCATCTTTTTACTTTCACAATATTCTATTTCTTTATTTGTAAAAATTCTTTGTAAGAACTTATCTCCACTTGTTTCTATATTGTGTTTAATTCTACTTATTTCTACTATATCTATACCGTTTTGTATTTTCATTTTTCTTCCTTTACGATAATAAATACATTAAAAATATAATATTTACTGTATTAAAAATTAAAGAAAATATAAGTAATATAACTATTATAGAGTAATAAATATTATTTTTTTCAATGTTTAAATCTTTATATAAAATTTCATATTTATTTTGTAATTCATTATATAATTCATCTAATTCTAAAGCTTTATTTAATGTTCTATAATATAATGCACCTGTATCATCAAGAGTTATCTCTTTATTCCATATTTCTGTTGTAAATTTTATAAAATCTTTTTTTGTTTTTATAACATTATCATATGATTTTATTTCTATATTAAGATTCATTAAAAATAATTTTTTATATAATGAAAAAATATACAAATAAAAATATTGATTTTCATACTCATATGGTAATTTAGTATAATTGTATGTATCTATTCCTGAACACATAATATTAGAACTTGTATTAGAAAGAGTTATTTTTGAATATTTAAACTTTTCTATTATATGTAAATTATGCTCAATATTAGCTTTATTAAAATCAGAATTATAATTGCTAGGTAGGACATTTGCAAATTTTAAAAATTCATTTTCTATATTCATAAAATCTGTTTTTTCATTCCAGTTACTTGTTTCCACACAAACATATGAATATGTGTAAAATTGAGAATTAATTATTGATTCTTTATTAGGATCATTCTTAACTTTTGTAGAAACTCCAGTAATTTGATTTATTAATTCAGATAAATCTTTCATATCTTTAAATGTATCTGTTTGAATTTTAATATTTTCAAAATCTCTTAAAGAATCAAATTCTGAATTAATACTTTTAAATCTATAATTGAAATCTAACAAATCTATAAATTTATTAGTATTTTCTAAGTGTGTTTTCATTGTTAAAAAACAAATTCCAGATTTAAAACATATTATTTCAATTTCTTCTATTTTAAAGAAAATTCCATCTTCAGCTCCTACTTTGCCTTGTATGTCTGTAGCAAAATTATAATTAAAATATGCTACTGGTTCTTTTGCTATTCTTTTCTTTTTTTCTTCTAAACTATATTCTTCAAATTCTTTTAAATATTCTCCTCTTAATTCGAATGTTGGAAATAATACTTCCCTTATATTTGGTAAGAAAAAATTATAAATATCTAAATCTTTTTCTTTTTCAAATATTTTATATGAACATTTTTTATCTTTTAAAAGTTTAAGAATATATTTATCATATTTAGTTTCATCAATAATATACGGATGTATAAAATACGTATATTGATATTTTGTCATTAGTTCCAAAATAATTACCACCTTTTTTATTATTTTGTATATATATTTAAAGTTAAATCATTATATCTGTGCCAGTCTGCTATAAAATCTATATATAAATAATTATCTAAATTATTACTTGGCTTAACAACAACTGTTCCATCAGATTTTAAAGCACCCCAAAGTCCATCTTTTTTTACACTACAAAAGCCATATTTATTTTGTTCTTTTGCATCATCATATATACAATCAACAATTTGTTCACCATTTTTATTCTCATAGCCATATTTTCCGTTTTTCTTTACTAAAAATAAAGTATTTGTTGATAATATTTCTTTGTTTGTTTTTTCTTCAAATGCAAAATTATAATATTTATAATCATCATTTTGTCTTATTCTTAAATATCCATCTTCTATGTTAATTTCTGAAACATATACTGAACTTAGTACTGTTTGTAATTTACTATCTATTATGTCTGTAGTAAAATCCGAATTTTCAGCTTGAAAAAAATCTGCTGTATTTATATAAGAAATTCTATCATATTTGAAATCAATTCCTTGGGATTTATCTTTTTTTATTATTCCATATTTTCCATCTTTTTGAGCAATTAATGTATTTTGAGTTGCAAATTTTAGATTATTATATTCATTAGCTATTACTGTATTGCCTTTATTATCTATTACTCCATATTTTCCATCTTTTATAATTATAAAATTATCTGCTTGAATTTCTTCTACACTATCAAATCCAGAATTTAATATAACATTTCCTGTTTTATTAATAATTTCTAAAACTCCATTTTCAACAACAACATAGTAATTGCTACCTGCAACTCTTTTTATTTCATCATATTTATTATCTAATATTTTAGTTTTATCTGGAGATATTAATCCATTTTTATTTTGATTATCTTTTACTATATACCCATTTTCATAAGTTTCTGAAAGTGAAACAATTTCTGTATATATAGGTTCTATTATTACTTGTCCTGCACTAGAATTTACTAAACCTTTTTTATTATCTTTTTCTATAATAATACTGTTTTCTATTCCTGGTAAAGCATAAATTTTATCATATATTGGTTCTAATAATACTTTTCCTTCAAAATTTATTAATCCATATTTTCCATCTTTACTAAATATTAAACAATTTTTTTCATACCATACATTAGAACCATCATTATTTTCTACTGGCTTAACATTTTCATATTCTGTAAATATTTCATTATTATCTTTATTTAAAACTTTAGTTTTGTAAGTTTCATTATCATAGTTTATATCATAAGTACATATAAATAAATCTTTATTTTCATCTGGTATAACTACCATTTCGTCATAATTTAAAGATATTACAGTATTTCCTTTATTATCTATAACTCCCCATTTATTATTTTCTAATACTGGTATATATGTTGTAAGAGAAGAAACTTCATTATTTTTTTTATCTACAGTTAATAAGTTTTTTAATGAAATTATTATCATAACAAAAACTATAATTGCTATTAAAGTAGCAATTACTTTTTTTACATTTAATTTTCTTGTTCTGAAATCATCATGTCTTCTTCCTCTATTTCTACTCATTTAGACCTCCATAATACATATTTCAAGTATTACACATATAATATAACATTTTTATATGAAAAATACAATATTTATATAAAATATTGATAAATTTCATTTTTACTTAAATTTCTATCTTTTGCAATTCTTTTTATTATTTCTTTTTTCTCTAATCCCTGTTTTTCATAAAACTCATAATGTTCTTCTAAAGTTTTATTATTTAAATTAGAAATTTCTATATCAATTTTACTTTCTTTACTTCCTTCTATTAAAACAACAAATTCCCCTTTTATATTATCAATATTATTTAATATATTTTTAATATCATCTCTAATAAATTCTTCATGAATTTTAGTTAATTCCCTTGCAAGTACTATTTTTCTATTTCCTAATACCTCATATATCACTTCTAAAGTATTTTTTAGTTTATGTGGTGCTTCATATAATATAATTGTTTTTGTTTCATATTTAAGCTCTTCTAATTTTTCTTTCTTCTCTTTTTTTAGAGCAGAAAGAAATCCTATAAATATAAATTCTTTCGCAGACAATCCCGAAGCTATAAGCCCATTTATTAATGCCACACAACCTGGTATTGGAACAACATCTATGTTATTTTCTATAGCCAATTTTACTATTTCTTCTCCTGGATCTGAAATTCCTGGTGTACCAGCATCAGATACAAGTGCTATATTTTTTCCATCCAATAATTTTTTTATTAATATTTCACTTTTATTTTTTTCTGTTTGTTTATAATAACTTATAAGCGGTTTAGAAATATTAAAATGATTAAGTAATCCTAAAGTATGTCTTGTGTCTTCAGCTGCAATTAAATCAACTTCTTTTAATATTCTAAGTGCTCTTAAAGTTATATCTTCTAAATTTCCTATTGGTGTAGCTACTAAATATAATTTTCCTTTCATATCAACTTTCCTTCTATTTATTATAAATTTTTAAAATTTCATCTGTATATTTACCATATTCATCATATACTACTAAAGGCTTGTCTATCTTTAAAAATTCTTTTGCATTTTTAACTGCCTTTATTAATATTAAACTAGGTTTTTCTTCTACTTTAGACTGAACAAATCTAATATTTTTTGGTTCAAGCTTATATTTTCTAAGTAAACACATTATATCTACAAGTCTTTCTGCTCTATGAACCATATAAAACTCACCTAAAGATTTTAGCAATTTGCTTGATTTTTCAATAATATCTTCTAATGTACATTTTACTTCATGTCTAGATATTAGCTGTTTTTCTTCTATACTTTTTAAACCTGTATTATTCTTTTTATAAGGCGGGTTTGTAACTATTGCATCAAATTTATTAGGTTCAAAAATTTCAAAAATTCGGTTTATATCTAAATTTATTACTTCAAATTTATCTTGTAGATTATTAATTTTTACATTCCTACTTGCCATTTCTGCAACTTCTTTTTGTATTTCAATTCCATATATTTTTTTTAATTCAGTTTTTTTACAAAGAAGTAATGATATTATACCAGTTCCAGTACCAATATCAATTACAGTAGAATCTTTTTTTATATTTTTAGCATAATCTGATAGTAAAACACTATCTATTCCAAAACAAAATCCTTTTTTATTTTGTATAATTTTTAAATTTTTATATTCTAAATCATCAATTCTCTCATTTTCTTTTAATTCCAAAATTATCCTCCATATTTAAAAAGCCAATAAAGGAGAACACCTTTTAGTATTCCCCTTGTTCCTTACATATATTACCATATTTTAACTTAAAAATCAAACTTTTAAAGAGTTAATGTATTTTCAGCAGTAGTATTATTAACTACATTACTCACAACATTGGTATTATCTATATTTAGATTTTCTCTAGAAATTACATTTGAAATTTCATCTTTTTCTGTTCCTTCTATTAGAACTTTTATACTATTTACTTCTGTTAATTCACTTAGTGTATTATATATTGAATAAATAGCCTTATTTAAATCTTCTTCTGACATATTTGCTTCTTGAAATGCTTTATTTAAATTAATCTCTAAACAACCACTATTTAAATTTGTTTCCAAAACTTCAGTTCCTTCTGGAATTAACTTCTCATAATTAGTATTTTCTGGTCCATCAAAAAGTAATTTAAGTAAATATCCATAAGGATCTTTTAAAAGCTCTTTTGAATCTATTAATCTTGATTCTTTTGCAAGTTCTCCTGAAGTTCTGTCTTTAAAATATAATGTTACGATTGTTTTTCTTAATTCAACATCTTCTATTTCTGTTTCAGGTGTATACTCTGTTTCTATATCAACATTAAGAATTATAACTATTCCTAAAACAACTATTATAGAAATTATTATTAAAATTATCCATTTTTGCATAGCTTTTCCTCCTTTGTAAATACTATTCTTAAACAACTTAAATATTCATAATTTTATCTAGTTTTTAAAACTAGATTTTATAATTCTAAATATTGACTATTTTAATATATTGTTGTATTATATAATACATAAGGTTTATAGGTTACCTCAAATTAACCTAAATTTATAATAAAGGAATTTTTTTATGGCAAAAGTTAGAGATTTAGTAAGTGGTTTAACTCATTGCATTGGAGCAGGACTTTCTCTTATAGGTTTAGTTGTGTTAATAGTATTTGCTTCAATATGGGGTGACGCCTATGATATAGTATCATTTACAATATTTGGAACTGGTTTATTTTTACTATATCTTTTTAGTACTTTATATCATTGGTTAAATATTAGTGAAAAAGGAATAAATGTATTTAGGAAATTTGATCATATAATGATTTATGTTTTAATTGCTTCTAGTTATACCCCTATTTGTTTAGGACCTCTAAGAGGCCCTTGGGGTTGGACAATATTTGGAATTGTTTGGGGATTTGCAGTTCTAGGAATAATTTTATCATCAGTTTGGATAAAGGCACCTAGAATATTATCAACAAGTATATATTTAGCAATGGGTTGGCTTGTTCTTTTAGTTATCTTCCCTCTTATAAGAGTCTTTAAAGAAGCTAATCTTCTATATAGTTTATTTTGGCTTTTACTAGGTGGAATTTTCTATACTATTGGTGGTGTAATCTATGCATTAAAGTGGCCAAAAATAAAATTTAAGAATTTTGGATTCCATGAAATATTTCATATTTTTGTAATGCTAGGAAGTGCTTGCCAATATTGGTTTATATTAAGATATGTATTAATGTTTTAATATTTAAAGTGTAAATATTTGAATGTAATTGTTCAAATTTTACACTTTTTTTATTACCATATATAAACATTGACAAAATGTGACAAAAGTTATAATATACAAGGTGTTAGAATAATATTTATTATTATAATTTTATATACTTTTAGAAAGGGGTTTGCTATTTTTATATAGCAATATCAAAATTTATGAAGGAATTATTACATATTGGTTTGGACATTGGTTCAACTACTGTAAAAATTGTAATTTTAAATGAAAATTTAGAAGTTGTCTATTCAAACTATGAAAGACATTTTTCAGATACAAAAACTACTTTATATAATGTTTTAGCAAAACTTGTAAAAGACTACCCAAATAGCACTTTTACAATGTCTCTTACTGGTTCTGGAGCTTTAGATATTGCAAAAGTTTTAGGAATAACTTTTATTCAAGAAGTTATATCTTGCAAATCTGCAGTAGAAAAGCTTATTCCTCAAACAGATGTCGTAATCGAACTTGGTGGAGAAGATGCTAAAATTATATATTTTGATAAATTTATAGAACAAAGAATGAATGGAACTTGTGCTGGTGGTACAGGTGCTTTTATTGACCAAATGGCATCTTTATTAAATACAGATACCAATGGTTTAAATGAACTTGCAAAAACTTATGAAACAATATACCCTATTGCTTCTCGTTGTGGCGTTTTTGCAAAAACTGACATTCAGCCTCTTTTAAATGAAGGAGCAAAAAAAGAAGATATTTCTGCTTCAATATTTCAAGCTGTTGTTAATCAAACTATAAGTGGCTTAGCACAAGGAAGACCAATAAAAGGAAAAGTTGCTTTTTTAGGTGGTCCTTTAAATTATCTTTCTGAATTAAGAAAAAGATTTATAGAAACTTTAAAATTAAAAGATGATGAAATAATAGTTCCTGAAAATGCTCATCTTTTAGTTGCTACAGGTGCTGCATATTCATCAATAGATACTAAAGAAATTACATCATCTGAATTAAAAGAAAAATTAAAAACCTTTAAAAAAGCAAAATTTACAGAAGGGAAAACCTTAGATCCTTTATTTGCTACAGAAAAGGATTATCAAGAATTTAAAACAAGACATGATAAAGATAAAGTAAAAAGAAATGATTTACAAAAATATAGTGGAGATGCTTTTTTAGGTATTGATGCAGGCTCAACCACTACCAAACTTGTTTTAATTGATAAAGAAGGAGCTCTCCTTTATTCTTTATATGATAATAATAAAGGAAATCCTTTAAAAAGTGTTATTTCAATGCTAAAACAATTATATAAAATTCTACCAGAAAAAGTAGTTATACGTTTTAGTGGTGTAACAGGATATGGCGAAAAATTAATTCAAACAGCACTTAATGTTGATTTAAATGAAATAGAAACAATTGCTCATTATACAGCAGCCAAAAAATTCTTACCAAATGTATCTAGTATAATAGATATTGGCGGACAAGATATGAAATACATAAAATTAAAAAATTCTACTATAGATAATATTATGCTAAATGAAGCATGTTCTTCTGGCTGTGGCTCTTTCTTAGAAACTTTTGCCAAAAGTCTAGATTTAAGTATTGAAGAATTTGTTGATGAAGCATTAAAATCAAAAGCTCCTGTTGATTTAGGTTCTAGATGTACAGTATTTATGAATTCTAAAATAAAACAAGCCCAAAAAGAAGGATATTCTGTTGGAGATATTTCAAGTGGTCTTTCTTATTCAATTATAAAAAATGCTATACAAAAAGTTATGAAAGTTAGAGATGTAAAAACACTTGGAAAAAATATTGTTGTTCAAGGTGGAACTTTTTATAATGATGCTGTTTTAAGAGCTTTTGAATTAATTGTAGGTAAAAATGTTGTAAGACCAGATATTGCAGGTCTTATGGGTGCATATGGAGTTGCTCTTTTAGCTCAAGAACAATATAATAGTAATCTTGATATGACTTATAGATCTACAATATTTAAAGATAAAGAATTAGATAACCTTAATATAAAAATTTCACATGTTCGCTGTAAAGGTTGTGAAAATAATTGTTTACTAACAATCAATACATTTGAAAATGGAAAAAAATTCATTTCTGGAAATAGATGTGAAAAAGGTGCTGGAAATCAAAATTCAGATACAGTAAATTTACCTAATATTTATAAATATAAATATGAAAGATTATTCAGTTATGAACCGCTTTCTGAGGAAAATGCTAAACGTGGAACAATCGGTATCCCTAGGGTATTAAATATGTATGAAGACTATCCTTTCTGGTTTACATTTTTCACTAAATTAGGTTTTAGAGTTATTATTTCAGAAAAATCTAATAGAAAAACCTATGAAAAAGGTATGGAATCTATGCCATCAGAATCAGTTTGCTATCCAGCAAAACTTGCACATGGTCATGTTATGAGTTTATTAAATCAAGGTATTAAAACAATATTTTACCCTTGTATACCTTATAATAGAAAAGAATATGACAATTCTGACAATCACTATAATTGCCCTATTGTTATATCATACTCAGAAGTTATAAAAAATAATATTGATGAACTTAGAAATCCTGAAATTAAATACTTAAACCCATTCTTACCTATTGATAATATAAAAAATCTAGCAAAAATCATTTATGAAAGCAAAGATTTTAAAGAATATAAATTTACTAAAAAAGAATTGTTAGAAGCTACGGAAGCAGCAGAAACAGAATATCAAAACTTTAAAAATGATGTTAGAAAAAAAGGAAAAGAAACAATAAAATATATAAAAGAAAATAATTTAAGAGGTATTGTATTAGCTGGGCGTCCATATCATGTAGATCCAGAAATAAATCATGGTATAGATACATTAATAACAAGTTTAGGACTATGTGTATTATCTGAAGACAGTATTTGTGAACCAAAAAATGGCGTAAGTGAACATTTACGTGTTGTAGATCAATGGGTATTTCATTCTAGATTATATGCTGCTGCTGAATTTGTTGGAAAGCATGACTTCTTAGAAATGATTCAACTTAACTCTTTCGGTTGTGGTGTTGATGCTGTTACAACAGACCAAGTAGAAGAAATATTAAAAAGCTATGATAATATGTATACATTAATAAAAATTGATGAAATAAATAATTTAGGTGCTATTCGTATACGTATTAGATCTCTTCTAGCTAGCATGAATAAACGTATTGCTCAAAAAGAAGAAGCAAATACTCAAAATTCAGAATTAGGACATTATGAAGTAAATAGAGTTCCATTTACAAAAGAAATGAAAGAACAAGGATATACTATTTTAATACCTCAAATGATTCCTATTCATTTTGAATTAATAGAATCAGCTGTAAAAAGCCTTGGTTATAATGTAAAATTATTACGTGAATGTACTGAAAAAACTGTAGAAACAGGTTTAAGATATGTAAATAATGATGCTTGTTATCCTTCAATACTAACTACTGGCCAATTTATTGAAGCTTTACAATCTGGTGAATATGACTTAAACAAAACAGCTCTTATAATGTCACAAACTGGTGGTGGTTGTAGAGCTACAAATTATATTGGATTTATTAGAAAAGCCTTAAAAGATGCAGGTTTTGGAAATGTTCCTATTATTTCATTTAATGTTGTTGGTATGGAAAAATCAACTGGTTTTAAAATTACAATTCCTATGGCAATTAATTTAGTTAAAGGTATTTTCTATGGAGATTTATTACAAAAGCTATTATTAAAAAATCGAGTTTATGAAGTAAATAAAGGCGAAACACAAGCCATGTATGAAAAATGGCTTGAAAAATGCAAAAAGCTATGTGAAAAATCAACATTTAATCAATTTAAGAAAAGTATCTATGATATGGTAAATGATTTTGAAACAATAGAGCTTGATACTTCTATAGAAAAACCTAAAGTTGGTATAGTTGGCGAAGTTTTAATAAAATACCACACTTTTGGAAATAATGAAGTAATTAAAGTTCTTGAAAAAGAAGGTGCTGAAGTTATTTCACCAGACTTTATGGGATTTGTAAAATTTATTGCAACACATAAAATAACAAATAATAGTTTATTAAATATAGATAAAGCAAAATCAAGAATATTTAAAGCTGTAATAAAATTAATCGAAATGCTTGAAAAAGACTTAAAAAAAGCATTATCTGCTTCTAAGAAAAATTATTTATTACCTTGTAATATATTTGAACTTGAAGAAAAAGTTAAAGATATTTTATCTATTGGAAATCAAACAGGTGAAGGTTGGTTTTTAACAGCAGAAATGATCGAATATATTGAAAATGATATTCCAAATATTGTATGTGTACAGCCATTTGCTTGTCTTCCAAATCATGTTGTTGGAAAAGGTGTAATTAAATCAATTAGAGAAAAATATCCATATGCAAATATTTCACCTATCGACTATGATCCTGGCGCTAGTGAAACAAATCAAACAAATAGAATAAAATTATTAACTACAGTTGCAAAAGATAATTTGAAAAAGAAAAAACAATCTAAAAAAGCTATTGAAATAGAAAATATTGTTAAAGAAGAAAACATAACTGAAAAAATAACTTAAAAAATAAAGTGAAGCCTCCTTGTTAAAAGAAAATTTTAACAAAGAGGCTTTTTACTGTTGTTTGTATTTTTTTAATAATACATTATTTACTTGTCCTCCAATATTCATAATTCATAGAATTAGTCCATCTATAATATGCCATTTCTTCTTTTTGTAAATTAAATTGTTGTCTTAAATAATTAGCAACTAATGGTTTTAGATTTCTTGAATTTCTTGCCACATCTTCTATATCTTTATCTGTATAATTCTCTTTTATCCATTTTATTGTTTTCAAATCTCCATAGCAATACAATCTTGATATTATATATCTTTTATTTTTTTCTTTGTCTAATTCTTCAAAATTTGTATCCCAAAAATACTTTTTTAATTCTATTGGCATATAGTTATTCTCCTCCATATTGTTCTTATATATAATATACTACAATTAAAAAACTTTTACAACTATAAATTAACTTTATCTGTAGTAATAAATGTTTTGTAATTCAAATAATCTATTATTATTTTTTCATTAGATAAAAAATAGTATGAAGTAAATTACTTCATACTATTTTGGCGGAGATTGAGGGATTTGAACCCTCGCGGCCACTTACGCAACCCTAACGGTTTAGCAAACCGTCCCCTTCA
>CANQEX010000029.1 GCA_947596225.1 uncultured Clostridia bacterium
GAACTGATTCCTTAACATCATTACGCACATCATCTCTGATGGAAACCATTGCAATAAAGATTTTATCTGTTCCATCATCTTTTACGATTGCGATAACTCTCATAGCGGACGAGGTTTGCTCATCCCATGCAGATTTGAGTTTATCAAGAGATGCATTTGAAAAAGACTCTTTTTCACCATTGCTGTTCATAAAGTGAGTACAGCCATTTATAACAATTTCCGGAGCTCCCTTAAGATATTTTACTCCATCATTCATTGTTACTGCTGAATATTTCACTTTAGAATCAAAAGGATCGACTTTTTTTACCTGACTTTTATCTATTTTTACCTTATTTTCAATAGCCAGGTATTCCATTAAAGTACGATCCGTATTGTTTGAACCTATAGCTTTTTCGTCAGCGCTGATAGTTGCTTCGTTGTTAACACCAGCACCAATTATTAAAGCATTTTGTATCGAATTGCAAATATCTTTCCAAGATTTGTATATTTTTGAATCTCCTGTAATGATATTTACAACTTTCATCTTTCCTTCTGTAAGAGTACCAGTTTTATCTGTAAAAATATGTGTAAGGTATCCAGCACTCTCAATCGATTTTGGATTTTTCACATAGATATGCTGTTTTAGCATCTTACCTACATTTAGCCCTTGTACAAGTGTATTCATCAAGGGCAAGCCTTCAGGAACTGCCATAACAACAATGGTAACTCCCAAAATAATGCTTGATGCAAGAAGTAAAATGATACTTCCTACCGAAAAACTTGCCATATGAAATACACCCAATAATAAGTGCAATACAGCTGCAATGCCACCACTCCAATAACCGAATTTGCCGATGTCAAGAGCAAGGCGTTCAAGTTTTTCTTCTGAAGGAGTTTTGCTATCATCTTCTTCATTTAATGAAGTATTAATTGTTCCCAAAACAGTATTATCTCCAACATCAGTTACTTGCATAATTGCTGATCCATAGGTTACAACACTTCCTCGGAAACACTTTAATTTTGTGAAAAAATCATCATTATCTGGAATAGGATTATCCCCAAGTACGATTTTTTCGGCATCTTCAGATTCTCCGTTAAGGGCCGCTTGGTTAACTTTTAAACTGCCCTCGATTAATATGCCATCTGCGGGAATTTTATCACCTGCCTGTAAAAATATACAATCGTATTTTACGATATCATTGATTGACTTTTCAACCAACTGATTATCTCGATAAACTTTTACAGTTATAAGGCTGGCTTCCCGACGTAGAGCATCAACACCACGATCCTGCTTGTAATTGATAAAAGTTCCAACAAAAGATACCACTAATATAGCAGCAAAAATGAAAAGTGGACTATACCAATCACCCTCAATTCCAAGTGCAGGAAAAACATTTCCCAGCACATAAACAGCAACCTCAACAATCAAAGCAGCAATCAAGACTTTTAAACAGATGTCATCAAAAGATTCTTTATACATCTGCCAAAAAGATTTCTGCTCCCGCTGAGAAAGTTCGTTGGAGCCAAAAAGCCCTCTGTATTTTTCAGCCATTCTTGTTGTTAAACCAATATTTTTTTCAGTTTTCATTTTAAATCCTCCTAAAATTGTTTTACTATTAGTTACAATTACGATGTTACAATTTTTTGGTTACATAAATTTTCTCCCCTTTCTATTCAGTTTTCAATGTTCAATTTGCATATTAAATGATATTTCTATCAAATAATACACCTTTACACGAACAGTTTTCTTTTAATTGCTTTAAATTATGCAATTAGAAAAATATTCATATAAACGAATAAATTATAACATAATTTAAATTTTATGTCAATTTATTATATAGTTTGTAAACTAATTTCTTTTGCAATTTATAAAAGCATTTATTATAAAAATAAATGCTTTAAATACTATATTTTTTCTTATCTTCATCAGTAAGTTCAAAAAATCGAATTGTACTATTTTTCTTTTTCCATAAATTAAGAGACTTTTCACCAATAAAAGAAACTATACCTTCTTGCCTTCCTAATCTATATTTACATATTTTAAAAGGCAAAGTAATTTTTGGAAATTTTGATACTAAAATTTCTTTTAAAGTTGGACAATCAACTATTGCAAAATTGAAAGCAGTTTCAATACTTGGAAATGTAATTTGCTCTACATTTGTTTTTCTAAAACAATTAATGATATTTTGAGGTCTATCTAAAATATAAAGTTTTAAATCACCTAAAAATTCGACTTTTGTAAGATTTTTACAACCCTCAAAAGCATTTTCGCCTACATTTATTATATTCTCAGGAAAAATAACATTTGAAAGACTTATGCAATTTTTAAAAGCATTTTCCCCTATCATTTGAATTTTACCAAAATTTATTTCTTTCAACCTAATACAATCTGAAAATACATCTTTTCCTATACAATTATATGTTTTATCTGGACTTAATCTAATAGCTGAAGAATTTTTCTTGCTTAAAAATTCGATACTTTCTAAATTTTTCCATTTTGCATTTTTATTAAAATTATATTTAGATATACCATTAGTTGCAATTATAAGTTTCTTAGTATTTTCTACTAAATTATTATCAAGATATTCTTTTACATATTTAATATTTTCATCATTATATTCAATTTTAAAAGCTGGACCTTGATTAGTTGTCCATTTTTTTGCCATTTTCTTTTGACTTAAAAACTCATTTACATTAGAAATAAATTTTTTTATTGTATCTAAAAAAGACTCTTCATAAAAAACATCTAATTTCTGAATTTTATTTTCATCTATATAATTATCATCATAAACTTCTTTTTTTTCTTGGATATTACCAATTATTTCTATATGATCATCCCTTGACTTTATATCTTTTATTCTTAAAATCTCTTGCCAAAGTTTATAATCATATAAATCTTTTTCAGATAAATTTTTTTCACGTTTTATTATTAAGTTTCTTTTTAGTTCGTCATTAGATTGATTTTTAGCACCTTCAAATAAAATTTCTTTAATTGCATTTATTAAAAATTCTGGTTTACAATAATTTAAAGCTTTGGACAAATCTAAAATAGCTTGATTTTCTAATTGAAATAATAAAATATTTAAAGTTTTTTTACCAATATGTTTGCTATTTTCTATTTCTTCTATAGGATTATGTTTAGATTTATTCCAAAATTTAATATCATTTTCTAAACTTTCCCATAAATTTTTTAATTTTTCTAAAACTTTTACATCTATTTGATTATCAATAGCACTTTCAATTACATTATTAATTTTTAAAATATAAAAGTCAATATCAGAAGTAAGTTTTATTAACTCTGAAAGTACTTCAAGTGATATTTCATCAAATTCATTGATTTCATTTTTATCATCTAATACTATTTGTTTAGCTTTAAATTTTATATTTTCTAAATTTTTTTCAAATTCATTTGCTATTTCAAATTTATTTAAAGTTTTTAATTCTTCAATTTTATTTTCTATTTGAAAAATTTCTTGTAATAATAAATCAAATTCTTTTTTATTTATCATACGTACACTCCAAATTATTATAATAAAGCAGAAAACAATCTTAAAATTCCATTAAATAAAAATGTAGGTAATGTTGTTTTCAATGACTCTTTTTTTACAATTTTACTTTTTTCTATTGTTTTTATTGCATCTTGTTTGATATCTTTTATAACACTTGCTTCATATAAATATGTACCACACTCAAAATGATGATATAAGCTTCTATAATCTAAATTTAAAGTTCCAACTGTAGCAATTTTATCATCACAAACAAAAACTTTACTATGTATAAAACCTGGTGTATATTCATAAATTTTTACACCACTTTTCAAAAGTAATGGATAATATGATTTTGTGACAGAATAAATCATTTTTTTATCTGGAATACCTGGAACAACAATTCTTACATCAACACCTCTTTTTGCTGCTAAATTTAATGCTCCAATCATTTCTGTATCTAATATTAAATATGGTGTAAAAATGTAAACATATTTATTTGCCTGATTTAAAATATTAATATATATATTTTCTCCAACATTTTCATTATCTAGTGGATTTTCTCCATAAGGACAAATATATCCATCTTCTTTCATATCTTTTTTAAATTTATATTTATACTTTTTATAATCTTCCTTTTCTTCAGAAAAAACATTCCAAATTTCCAAAAAAGTAGTTGTATAATTCCAAACAGCCTCTCCTTTTATCATTATTCCATTATCTTTCCAATGACCAAATCTTTCTTTTTCATTTATATATTCATCAGCTATATTAATTCCACCACTAAATGCAACTTTTCCATCTATAACCATTATTTTTCTATGATCTCTATTATTCATTAAAACTGCAACTATAGGTTGTAATTCATTAAAACAAATACATTTTATTCCTTTTTCATTTAATTTTTTATAATATTTTTTAGGAACAGTAGAAAGGCTTCCAACATCATCATAAATTACTCTTACATCAACTCCTGCTTTAGCTTTTTCTTCTAATATATCTAATATTCCTTGCCACATTTTTCCTTTTGCTATTATGAAATATTCAATAAATATAAATTTCTCTGCCTTTTTTAGTTCTTCAATCATTACTTTATAAACATCTTCTCCAAGTGGATAATATTTTACCTCATTTGCTTTATAAACTGGATATTTAGCAATTTTAGATATATAACTTAACTGACCATAAACATCCTTATCTTTAGCTTCTATTTCATTTAATATTTTTTTATCTTGTTTTAAATAACTTTGGCTTTTTTCAACACTTTTTAAAATTTTTCTCACTGTTTTACTTCTGTGTAAATTTCCACCTATTGTTAAATATAAAATAGAACCAAATATTGGAAACACTAAAACTAAAATTATCCAAAGAATTTGATTACCTATATCTTTACTATAAGTTATAATCCATATAACAATAATTAAGCTTAAAATTCTAAGTGCTATATTTATGTATACAAAATGTTCAACAAAACCAATTAAAAATGCAAAATAAAATATTAATTGTATTAATATTGATAAACCTATTACCAAAACTCTTTTCATTTTTATCCCCCAAAAATTTTATATGGTAATAATATCATATTTATAAAAAATTATCAACATTATGTCTTTGTATTAATATTATAGTTTTTTTATTACTCTACAAGGATTTCCTACTGCAACAGAATTTGAAGGTATATCTTTATTTACAATACTTCCTGCTCCAATAACAACATTATCACCAATAGTAACACCTGGTAGAACTACAACATTACCTCCAATCCACACATTATCTCCCACAGTAATTGGTTTTGCATATTCTAATCCTTTATTTCTTGTTTCATAATCTAATGGATGTCCAGCTGTATAAAAACTAAAATTATGATTTGCATAAAAATTTTCTCCAATTTCTATATTATATCCATAATCACAAATAAATGGCTGTTCAATTAAAAATTCTTTTTTAGTTTTTCCTATAATTTTCTTTATAAGCTCATTTCTAGCATTCATATTTGATGGTTTTAAATTATTATATTCATAGCATAAATCTTTTGCCTTTATTCTTTCTAATATTAAATCTTTATTATAATTAGCATCATATAATTCTCCAGCTAACATTTTATCTTTATCTGTCATTTTTTATTTCCTTTCTATAAAAATTATAAATTATTATAACATTTTTTTATTATTTCATTATCCATAACATCCATATTATACAATAATACTAAAATATATCTATAATACAATAAGTCATCTTTATTTATATTTGATGGAATTTTATATTCTGCAATATCATTTATATCTTCCTTTATTTTATCCAAATTTTTAATTAAACTTTCCTTATCAATTAAAAAAACTGGTGGAATCTCATCTATATTAAAATTGAATTTTTCTGAATTGCAAAAATAATGAAATGACTTTAAATATTCTTTTAAAATTTCAATATTTTCTTTTCCTGTTTCAAAATATTTTTTATATAATTTTTCATATATATCTTTAAAAGTAATATTTATAAAATTTTTAACCTCATTATTTTTTCTCATAGTTAAAAAAACATATATATATTCCATTTCAGAATTTTTTCTTAATTTTTCAAAATAAGAATAATACTTTTCAGATTGTTTTATTTTATCTTCATATAAATTTTCATAAGCACAAACTTTAGCTTCAATAATTATACGATATTTATTATTTATTGTGATTGTTATATCAGGAATTATTTTTTTGCCATTATCATCATAAAATTTTTGAGATTCTATTTCAAATTTTTTAATTTCATCAATATTAATTTTTTTATTGGATTTTTCTTTTAATAAATTTATAAAATTTTTTAAAGGTTCATTTCCTAATTTATAAATATTATATTCTTTTAAAAAGTTACTTAAAAAAGCTGTATGAATATTTTCATAATTGTATAAATTTATTTCATTTAGCAAAGAAGTCACACGTAATTTATTAATTAACTTATTCCATACTCCTTGATTACTTAAACTGTATTTAAATCCAGAATTTATATAATTTTCAAATTTATTTAAATATTCATTTTTTATATGTACTTGTTCAATAGAAGTTCGAGATGTTAAATTTTCTTCAAAAAAATTCATTAAGTTTTCTTTAGATATTTGTGGTATTTTATGAATATCTTTTAAACAAAAATAATATTTTAATTCTTTATTTATATCTTTTTCTATTTTATAATAATATTTTCCATCAATTCTATTTATTTTTGCAGAAGCTATAAACATATTTTTATATAAGAACAAAATAATTTCATCATTTTTTATATCTTTTGAATGGCTATAATTTTTGCTATCTTTTCCCGGAACAAAATATTTTCCGCCATTTTCCTTTAATTCTTTTTCAAAATAATTATTTTGTATATCTTGTATAGAACGATAATCATTTAATTGTTCATTCATTTTAAATATTATAACTCTATTATTTATCATACTTTATATTACACCTCATTTGTAAAATAATATCATATGGTTTTCAAATATTCAATATATTCTTCCAGACACATATTTAATTCATTCATTTTTTTTGCATGTTCTTTTCCAACATATCTCCAATGCCAAGGCTCATAATTAACTTTTGTTATATTTTCTTTTTCTTTTTTATATCTTAAAATAAATCCATAATTCTCAGCATTTTCCTGCAACCATTTAAAACCTTTAGTTTTTTCAAAATTATAATCAACATAATTAAAATCAACTGCTAATCCTAAATTATGCTCACTTGTTCCTGGCCTATTTATAGTTTGTAAAGTTAAATTTTCTGCCTCTTCTTTTGTTTTTCCTTTTTTCATATATGTATTAATTTTATTATTAAAAAGATTTGTTTGATATTCAATACTTCTATAAGAAGATTGTACCCAAACATTATATATTTTATTTTTCTTCAAGTCTTTAAGCATTTTATTTAAATCATTTATTGCTCTTGAATCAAATTGTCTAGTTTTATCAATATTTGAAAGTTCTACTTTAAAATCATCAGGCAATTTATTTTCATAATTCACTAAAGTTAATCTCCAATCATCTATTTCTGTAGGATCTATTTCTTCTATAATTAAATTCTCTATATTTTGATTAGTATTATTAAAATTACTTAAATCTTTTTTGTTATTAAAACTTTGCAATCCAAAAATAATAATAAATATTACTAATATAATAATTACATTTCTCATAAGTTCTCCTCCTTATTCTTTTTTCTAATAAGAATAATTGGAGTTCTTTGTCTTCCTTGTCCTGCTGGATTATCTCTTATCATTTGTATTAAAATATCATCACTTAAAGCTATGTCACTTGACTTTCCCAATATTACTTGTCCAAAATCATTTGAATCAACTATCATACAGCTAATTCCTAATTTTTCTTTTATTTCATTACAAACTCCATTTGGATTTTCTGGTATTTCAATTCCAATATCTTTATATTCATTCCAAACATGATCATAAAAGCCATCTAATCCACTTACCTCTTGCCCAATAATTTCATAAAATATACCCTTTTTTCCAAAAAGCTTTGTTATTGCACTTAAAATACTTGCAAATAAAACTTTAATTAATCCAGCCTTATTAATAGCATATTGCATTTTTATTGGCTCTCCAACACCAACTCCTGTATCTGGATGTGAAGCAAATTTTGACAAAATTTTTGCCCAAAAACTAATTTTTATATCTTCTCTTTTTATAATCCTATTTTGACAAATACTAATAATTTTCTCACTAATAGAAATAATATCTCCTACTTGATAGATTCCTAAAACATATTCTTTAATTATATGTATATAACTATCATTTGTATTTACAAATTTTGTTTTTATTGCATGTCTTAAATATGTTTCATTTTGAACTTCTATTTCAACTTTTTTTCCTTTATTTGCAACAAATTTCATTATTACCTCCTTAAAAAATAACCTTATACTATAAATAGCATAAGGTTGTATCTGGTTTGTATGAAATTTGTATCTAGGTTGTATCAAATATTTCTTTTCTTCCAAATTTTGAACTTATTCAAACAACAAAAAATAACAAGAAAACTTGTTATTCTTTGTTTGTTAACTTTATTTAATTAGCAAATTCGTACTCACATATAGAACCTTTTGGAATATACAATTTATATGAATATTCTTCACTTGTTCTTATATGATCTAACTTATCCTTATAATATCTGATAGTTGTAATAGTTTCAAGATAAGCTTTTTCTCCAGATTCAATATAATAAATAACTGTTGAATCTACAGGTATAGTACCTTGAACAATTCCACCATCTTCTCTTTGGTAGTAATATTGGTATGAGTTTCCTCCTTTCAAATAACCATATACGTCTAAACCTCCTGCTTGGATATTTCCCTCTAAAGTATTAACATTTGAAACACTTATCAAACTGGTTTTGTTTGTTTCAATAGTTGGTTCTTTAAATTCTATAGGTTCACTCATATAACCCGCAAAATAAATAACACCACCTAATAAAAAAGAAATGATAGTAATCGCCATACAAGCATCCAATTTTTTATCCTGTTTATCTCCCAATATAATTAATAGTACGAAACCTACAATTAGCGAAATTGCGCCAATAACAAAACAAATATTACAAAAAAAAGCTAACATAACAGTACCTTCCTTTCCAAATTTATTTGGATGTTGTTAAAAATATATATGCTAACTAGCACTTTAACTAGATACAAAGGAAATAAAATCTATATATAATGAGTCATACGACATCATATTAATTGCATTATACTATATTTATGTTAACTTGTAAAGTAATATCTTATTAAGTTTGTATCAAATTTATTAATATATTCTTTCTGATGAATTAATTGATAAAACATATTTATCATCTATATTTTCTAATTTCACTGCTAATTTTGCTTTTTCAGATTTTAAAATTTCATCTTCATATTTCCAATCATCAATAATATATAAATTTAAATATTTTATAAAGTTTAACATTAATTCTTCTCTATCTTCAATATCATTAGTTTCTAAATAAATTTTAAGTATTTTTTTAGTTTCTGCTTCAATTTCAAAATTAAATGATCTATTATTTGTCATTAACAATATATTATTTATAATATATTGTTCTTTATCATTATGATAAAGTTTATTTATTACTGTAAAACTGTAATTTTCAATATTTCCTAATTTTAATATATTATAATCTTCAAGTTTTTTTAATTCATTTAATGCTACATACTCATCTTTTTCCTCATCAAAACTTTTTTCAACCAATACCCATTCTATTTTTTCACTAGAAGTAATTTCAACAGCATTTATTTTTTCTATATCATGAATTGCTTTTACTAAATAAATATTTTCTGCATCAACATATAATTGATTTTTTTGACTTTTCTTTTCATAAACAATACCTTCCATTTTATTCTCTTCTATTTTCAATAACACTTCTGGCATCATAAAAGAAACAAGAATAATGATAAAAACTATAAGATATATTACAATATTTTTTATTTTCACTATTCTCCCTCCTCTAAATCAAAATACACAGTAGTACCAATATCTACTTCACTTTCAATATAAATATCTGTTTTATGAAACAGTAAAATCTTTTTAACTAAAGATAATCCAATACCTGTTCCACCACATTTTCTACTTCTTGATTTATCTACCATATAAAAATCTTCTGTTATTCTATTTATATGTTCTTTTGGAATACCTTTTCCTTTATCAATTATAGATATTCTATATTTTTGATTTTCAATTTTATTACCTTTTATAATAACTTTATTGTCTTTTGGTTCTGCCTTTTTAGCATTTTCTATTAAATTTCTCATAACTACTTCTAATAATTCAAAATCACCAATTACAATACTAGGTTCTATATCAGTTTCTATTTTAATATTTTCCAAAATGTCAGTTTCTACTTTTACAACTCTTTCAACTAAATCATTTACTTTTATATTGTTTTTTTCTATTTTTTCTTCTGTAATTGACATAAGTTTCATAAGTTTAAATGATAAACTTTCTAATCTTTTTGATTCAAAATAAATATAATTTAAAGCTTTTTGTGTTATTTCTTCATCACATTTTTTTAATCTTAATAAATCACTATATCCTATAATAGCTGTCATAGGTGTTTTAATCTCATGTGTAAAACTATTTATAAAATCATTTTTTTGTTTCACTTGTATATTTAATTCATTTATTTTATTCTCAATTTGCTGTGCCATAATATTAAAACTTTCAGCAAGTTCTCCTATTTCATCTTTACTTTTAATATTTACTCTTTCATTAAATTTTCCAGAAGCTATCATTTTACTTGTTTTATTTAAACTACTTATAGGATTTGTTAAAAATTTAGAAAAAATGAAAATAGCAATAAAAGCTACAATTAATATAATTATATCTGTAACTAAAATTGCAAATGTTTGTCTATCTTTTTCATCAAAAATTGATTCTACATTATAAAAATTTAGTATATAAACAATTTTGTTATTAATATTCCAATGAGAATAAAATATCATATAATGATTATTTTCTATTTTCCTTATTGCATAATTATCCATATCTTCTTTTATTATTGATTTTACATCTAAATTATCTATGCCACTTATATTAGAATATATTTTGTTATATTCTTCTGTATATAATGCAATTAGTTCTGTATTATTTTCAACATAACTGTATAAAGAATTAAAAAATTCTATTATTTTTTCATCATTTATTTCTTTACCGATCTTGGATTGTTTTTATTATATTACTTTCTAGCATATATTTTTCTAAATCATGTCTACTAGAATTTTGATTACTAGCATTTTCTATTGAATGTAAAAAATTATTTTTTACAATATAATATCTACTACAAGATAATACTATTGATACTATTGCTATTGTAAATAATACAAATTTTTTCCAAATTTTCATCTATATTTTATCCTCCAGCATATATCCTATTTTATAAACTGTTTTTATTTTATCTTTCCATTGTAATTTTTTTCGTAATCTTTGAATATGCAAATCTAATGTTCTTGTTTCAAATTCTAAATCTTCACCCCAAACCTTTTCAAAAATAGTTTCTCTATATAAAGCAAAATTTTTATTTTGAACAAGTAAAACTAATAAATCAAATTCTTTAGGTGTTAAACTAATTTCTTTACCAGCCTTTTTTACAGTTCTTGAAACTATATTAATTTCAACATCATCTATTTGTTGAATTTCACAACCTTTGTTATATCTTCTCAAAACAGCTTCAATTCTAGCAATTAATTCTCCCATTTCAAAAGGTTTTGCTATATAGTCATCAGCTCCTAAATTCAAGCCTTTAATTTTATCTTTAGTTTGATTTTTAGCTGTTATAAAAATCGCTGGTGTTTCAGATAATTGCTTTATATATTCTAACAATTCATATCCATCAATTTTTGGAAGCATTATATCAAGCAAAACCAAATCATATCTCTTATTTTCAATAAAATCACATGCAGTTTCTCCATCATTTGCTACCTCACATTTATAGCCTCTTGCTTCTAATTCTATTTTTATTAAATCACTAATAGCAATTTCATCTTCTACTATCAAAATTTTATTCATACATTTTCTCCTATTTGTAATTATAATATTAATATACATATGTATCTAAATTGTATCAATTTTATCATAAGTATACAAAATTATCAGTATAAATAAAAATGAGGGAACAGTTCATTTGTCCCCCATTTATTATATCTTTATTTTTTTACTATTTTATCTAAATAATATTTTCCATTATTTTTAGTTATTGTAATATCATAATTATTAAATTGATTTTTTCGTTCTAATACTTCTTTTTCTATTTGTTCATCAGTTTGATTTGTAATTTCAAATATCTTATTTCCTATATTATCTGTAGTCCCTTTATTAGAATAAATTGCATAATCAAAATCTGCATTTCTATCCATATCTCTAGTTTTACAATATTCAATTACATTAACAATGTAATTACCTTTTTCTTTTTTTATATTATTTATAGTATACAGCATTTCTACATCATATCCAAATGGTGTAAAATCGTATTTTCCTGTACTTTCATCATACATTGGTAATGCATAAGGATCATCCGCTATTTTTATATCATTATCAAGATTAACTACTAAATCTGGTCCAAAAATGCTTTTTATATTATCTTCAATTTGTTTTTTTGTATAATATTTATCTCTATCTAAATTAAAATGCAAATATATCCATTGTTTATCTACTGTATTTATGTCTGTAAATTGTGGAATAGAATACCCTGCATTATGATTACACATTTTATCTATATATTCAGTAATCTCAGATCTTTCGTTACTTGATATTGTAAAATCTATTTGATTATTATTTGAAGATGAAACATTATTTGAACTAGTTTCAGTTTTTTCTAATTCCTCTATCTCTTTTACATAAAAATTATTACTTTCATTTTTTACTAATTTAATATTAAAACTTGAAAATTCATCTTTATATTCAAAAATCTTTTTAACTAAATTTACATCTTTATAATCTTTATATTCTCCTGGATAAAATATTTTTTTAAATTTATCTTTATCTTCTTCATAAGAAAAAAATGCTAAAACCCCATCTCCTGTATCATCATCAGGATCTCTTCCTACAAAACATTCTATTACATTCACAATATAATAATTATTTTGTTTTTTAATATTATTTATAGTATAAACTCCCCAATATGAAGCATCAAATGCTGGTAAAGAATATTGTTCTGTTTCTTTTTTATAATATGGTATAAATGATGCTTTATTTTGTGGAATTAATTTTTGATCTTCTTTTAAATTAATTTCTAAATTTTCACCAAATATTTCTTTTAAATTTTCTTCAATTTCTTCAGCTGTAGCATAAAAAACATATTTACCTCTATCTATATTAGCATAAATCCATTCTTTATCAGCTTCATTTATATCTTTAAATTCAGGAAGTCTTACAAACTGTGGACGATTACAAATTATATCTATATATTCTTCAATTTTTGTTTTTTCTTCTTCTGTTACATTTTCATCCATTTCTTCATCTTCTATTTTTTCTGTAGTATTAAGTTCTGCAAAATCTTTATTTCCTTCTTGAGTAGTCATATCTGTTATTTTAAAAAATATAAAACCTGATAAAACTCCAATTACAATACCAGCAATTATTACACTTAAAATTATACTTTTAGATTTTCCTTTTATCATAAGTATTCTCCTTTCCATATTTTTTCCTTCGTCTGACATACAAAGCATACTTGCTGTATAATTTTCTTGAATTCTGCTTTTTAATAAATTAATTAAAACCATTCCATATTGTTTTCTCTCATCTTGATTTAATCCTTTTGATACTAATTCATCAGTTGCAATTTCTATATCTTGTCTAATTTTTTTAAATAAAAACCAAATAATAGGATTAAACCAATGTATTGATAATACTAGCAATAAGCAATAATTAAATAAAATATCTTTTCTTTTATAATGTGATAATTCGTGTAAGAAAATATATTTAATTGTAGCATTATCTTCTTCTAAAGTTTTTTCTGTTATTAATATTGCTGGATTAAATATTCCAAAAATACTTGGTACTTTTTTGTAATCTTGCAAAACAATTCTTATTTTTTTATTAATATGTAACTGTATTTTACATTCTTTTAAAACATTAGATATACGTTCATCAATGTATAAACTTTTTGAAACCCTTTTAGTTATTGAAAATGTTCCACTTATAAATGTTATTACAAATATAAAAATTCCAATTAACCATACACTTGGAATAATTGCATTAATAATTATATTTTTAATATCATATTTTTTCATAGTATTAAAAGATTGATCTTTTTCTAAATTATTGCTATATGCTATATCAGTATTTTCATTATTTTGATTAATTATTATTTCTCCATTATTATCATTTTCGGATTGATTACTATTATACATGTTTTTATCAGATAAACTAAATTTATTATATTCTGGTATATCTTTTATATTTTCAATTCTATTTATTATATTATTAGTACTAATTTTATGATTAGTTTTAATTTCATATCTAATTGGAACTAAAAGTGATACTAAAACAACTATCCACATTATACATTTCCATTTTCCAGATATTTTGTTATCAAAAATATTCCTTATAAAATATACTATTAGTCCTACAATGCTTCCAACAACCGTCATATACAAAACCTTATAAAATATAGGAGAAATAATATTAATTATATTTAATATTTCTTGAAACATAATTATTCCTCACTTTCTAACATATCTACAAGTTTCTTTAACTCTTCTTTAGAAATAGTTTTATCTTCAACAAAATTTAATAATAATTTTTGTACACTTCCTTCATAAAGTTTCTTTAAAAAAGATTTATTCGCTGTTTTTAAATATTCTTTTTCAGTTATTGTTGCACTATATAAAAAACCTTGTCCTCCATTTTTACTTGAAATTACAGCTTCTTTATCTACTAATCTATAAAGAAGTGTTTTTACTGTATTTTTATTTCTTTTTTTAGTTTTGTCTAATTCTGCTACGATTTCTGTAAGTGTACTATTTCCACAATTCCAAAGTACTTGCATTATTTCTAATTCACTATCTGTTATGTCATATTTATTTTGCATATCATCCCTCCATAAAATTTATTCGAATAAAAATTAATGAGTTACAAATGTAACTTTGTTATAATTAGTTTACACTTGTAACTCATTTTTGTCAATATCTTTTTTATTATTTTTTACAATTATTAATTTTATTTTTCATCATCTAATAATTTTATATTAAGAATATTAATTATTTGTGGTGGAACCATTCTTGATAAATTTCCATCATATGTAATACAAATAGTATCTCCCTTTTCTAATTCAGATGCTTCTATTTTTTCTCCATTCCAAACTACATTAAGATTATCATTTAATTCAAATTCAAATTCTTGTCTATGATTAGCATCATTTACATCTAATCCTTTTACATTAACAGTAGTAACTCCTTCTTCTTCATTTATACTTTGTATTTTTGCATAAAATACTTCTTCATTAACTGTTTGTTGCTCATTAGAAATTTGTTCTTCTAATTCATTAATTTTTGCATTTGCCTCCCATGTTTTTTCTGCTTGATCTAATAATGCATCTAAATTCTTTTTTGCACTATTTCTAGCATTAATAATTAAAACAGTCATTATACATAATGCTACACATAAAATTACAACAACTACTATAAGAATTTTACTTAATTTATTCATAAAAACCCCTCCATATATTTTTCTTTTGCTTTTCATAATAATCTTATCAAAAAGAATATATGTTATCAAGTAATTTTAAAATAAATCTTTAAATTATTAATATATATTTGAAAAAAAATTAAAAATAACGGTTCCGAATGCAATTGGAATGAATGTATAGATTCTTAAAAAATTAAAATGAGGAAGCGATGGCTAGCGAAGCTAGAACAGCGAGAGGCTCATTTTAATTTTTTTTAGAAGCTATAATGAATGAATTGAGCCGAGGAAACGGTATTTTTAAGTTTTTTCAAATACTATTTATTAAAATTTAACAATAATTCAATACTTCTTTCTAAAATTCCTTTTAAATATGCAATAGTAATTCCATAATTTGTAAATGGCACATTTTGTTTTATTGCTTGATTCATTCTATAATTCATTTCATTACTATTAAGCATACAACCACCACAATGAATAATTAAATCATATTTTTTTAAATCAGTTGGAAAACCAGTACCACTACTCCATTCAAATTCTAAATCTAAATTTGTATATTGTTTTAACCACTTAGGTATTTTTACAGTTCCTATATCATCACATTGTCTATGATGAGTACAACCTTCACTAATAAGAATTTTAGAACCATTTTTTAATTTATCAATTTGTTTTACTCCATCTATAGCTGTTTTAAGAAAACCTTTATATCTTGCCATTAATATAGAAAATGAAGTTAAAGGAATTTCTTTAGGAACAACTTTATTTACAAACTCAAATACTTGTGAGTCTGTTATAACAAGTTTTGGCTTTTTTCCAAGATTTCTCATAGTTTCTTCTAATTCAGTTTCTTTTGTAACTACTGCAATTCCACCTGCATCTATAATATCTCGTATGCCTAATTGTTGTGGCATAATCATTCTTCCTTTAGGAGCTGCAGTATCAATAGGTGTTACTAATACTACTATATCTTTAGGTTCTATTAGATCACCTACAAATTTATTTTCTATACTACTTTTTCCTATAATATTTCCAATTGTATTTTTTAATTTTTCAATACCAAACTTTTCTATAGTACTTGTATATACAATATTTTCATTATCTTTAGGAATATTTTTTAATTTATCAGCTTTATTATTAACAATTATATATGGAATTTTTCTTTCTTCAAATATTGCTATTAATTCTTTTTCAGTAATATTAAGAGTTCTAGTTGCATCTGTTACTAGTATAGCAATATCACAGCTTCTTAATATTTTTTTAGTTTTTTCAATTCTTTTTTCTCCTAATTCTCCTTCATCATCAAAACCAGGAGTATCTATAATAACAACTGGTCCAAGTGGTAAAATTTCCATTGATTTTTTTACTGGATCTGTTGTTGTGCCTTTAATATCACTTACAACAGATAAATCCTGATTTGTAACTGAATTTACTAAACTACTTTTTCCAACATTTCTACAACCAAAAAATCCAATATGCAATCTTTCAGCAGAAGGTGTATTATTTAATCCCATAAAATTATCCTTTCTTTCCTAAAAACGGAAATCTCTTTCTCCATTTTCAATTTTTACTAAACGTTCTCTTACAATATCTTTTACTTTCTCTTTACCAATATTATCAATTTCTTTTTCAATTAATTCTTCACCAATTTTTTTAGTATCAGGTGATGCATAATCCATAAGAAATTCTTTAAGAGTCATAAGAGCATTTGGATGACAACAATTTTGAATTTGTCCTGATTTGCAAAGGCTCATAAAACGATCACCAGTTCTACCTTCTCTATAACAAGCTGTACAGAAAGATGGAATATATCCTGCTCTCATTAACCAATTTACAACTTCATCAAGTGTTCTATTATCTGATACATCAAATTGCTCTGTATCATGTGGTCTTTCTTCTTCAGCATAACCACCAACTGAAGTACGAGAACCTCCACTTATTTGACTTACACCTAGACGTATAATTTCTTCACGTACTTTTGGAGTTTCACGTGTTGATATAATCATACCTGTATATGGTACAGCAATTCTTATACAAGCTGCAATCTTGCAAAACATTTCATCACTAAGAGAATTATCAAAATCTGATGGATCTATATCATCAGCTCTTTTTACACGAGGTACACTTATTGTATGTGGTCCAACGCCATGAACTGCCTCTAAATGTTCAGCATGCATCAAAAGTCCAGCAAATTCATAACGATATTTATCTAATCCAAACAAAACGCCAATTCCAACATCATCAATTCCGCCCTCCATAGCTCTATCCATAGCTTCTGTATGATAAGCATAATTGCTCTTTGGTCCTGTTGGATGAAGATATTCATAACCCTCTTTATGATATGTTTCTTGAAATAAGATATATGTTCCTATTCCTGCTTCTTTTAATTTTCTATAATTTTCAACAGTTGTAGCAGCAATATTTACATTTACTCTACGAATTGCTCCATTTTTATGTTTTATTGAATAAATTGTTTTTATACAATCTAATATATATTCGATTGGATTATTAACTGGATCTTCTCCAGCTTCAATAGCTAAACGTTTATGTCCCATATCTTGAAGTGCTATAACTTCTTTTGCAACTTCTTCTTGAGTAAGTTTTTTTCTAGGTATTGTTTTATTTTTCATATGATATGGACAATATAAACATCCATTTACACAATAATTAGAAAGATATAATGGAGCAAACATAACTATTCTATTACCATAAAAATCCTTTTTTATTTGCTCTGCTAAATCATATATTTCTTCTACTTTCTTTTTATCATTACAAGCAAGAAGTACACTTGCTTCTCTGTGACTTAAGCCTTTACGTTCTTTTGCCTTTTCAATAATTTTATCAACAAGCTCTAAATTATCTTTATTTTCATCTGCATATTTTAGTGTAGCTTGTATCTCCTCATCATTAATAAATTCTTCTGCTTTCATAGATTTTGGATCATACTTAATCATTTTCATTACCTCCCTTATAATCACCTCTAGCTATAACAATATTACAGCCAGTAGTTTTAATCCTTCCTTCTAAACATTTTATACATTGTGCAGATTCATCACCTGTACAAATTTTATTATCATATAACATATATTTTTTTCTAACACTAACTGGTGATAAATTTGGCATAACAACATTTGCACCAGCTTTTATTCCTTTTTCTCGTCCTTCTGGATCAATTGTTCCAAGTGCTGTTGTAGCTGGTAAAAGTACATTTGGTAGTGTTAATCTTATAAGTCCTAACATAAATAATGTTAAATCAAGTTTACCTGATTGCTTGTTTTTAAATGGAGTATCTTTATGTGAAATAAATGGTCCTATACCAACCATATGTGGTTTTAAATTTTTCAAAAATATTAGTTCTTCTGCTAAATTTTCTTCTGTCTGATATGGAGAACCAACCATAAATCCTGCTCCAACTTGATATCCAAGTTTCTTTAAATTTTTTAAACAATTAATTCTATTTTCAAAACTCATTTCTTTTGTATGTAACTTTTCATAATGATATTTATTACAAGTTTCATGTCTTAAAAGATATCTATCTGCACCAGCTAATTTAAATTTTTTATAGCTTTCATAACTTTTTTCTCCTATAGAAAGTGTAATTGCACAATCTGGATATTTGTATTTTATACTTTTTATAATATCTTCAATTTTATCATCTGTATAATAATTATCTTCTCCACCTTGAAGCACAAAAGTTCTAAATCCTAAATTGTATCCTTCATCTGCTGATAATAATATTTCTTCTTTTGTTAATCTATATCTTTCAGCATTTTTATTACTTCTGCGAATTCCACAATATAAACAATCATTTTTGCAAAAATTTGTAAATTCAATTAAACCTCTAATATAAATATCATTACCATAAATCTCTCTACGAACCTCTGTAGAATTTTTGAATAGATATTCACTACAACTATCTCTGTTTTTTATTAAAAATAAATATTCCTCAAATGTAAGTTCTTTTTCTCTTCTAAGTTTATCTATTAAATTATTTGTTACTGTATGCTGTTTTTGCATAAACACCACCTAATCTTCCAATTTTTCCAGTTAAAGCATTTATTACATCTTGCTCTGCATCTATAACAATTGATATTACATTTATTTTCTTTTTGTGATATGGAATTCCCATTCTACCAATTATGTAATCTGAATATTCTGAAAGTAATTTATTAAGTTCTGCAACACTTTCTTTATTTTCTAATATTATTCCTATAACTGCAACTCTTGTTTCCATATATACCTCCAAAAAAACTGCACCCATCAAAAGGCG
>CANQEX010000030.1 GCA_947596225.1 uncultured Clostridia bacterium
CATCTAATTCTGTAGGCATAGATTCAACTTCACTTCTAATCATTGCACAAGCTTCATCTATTAAATCTATTGCTTTATCTGGTAAATATCTATCTGTTATATATCTATTTGAAAGAGTTACTGCTGCAATTAAAGCCTGATCTTGAATTTTTACTCCATGAAATATTTCAAACTTTTCTTGAATTCCTCTTAATATAGTAATTGCATCTTCTACGCTTGGCTCTAAGACTAAAACTTGTTGAAAACGCCTTGTTAAAGCTGGATCTTTTTCTATATATTCTCTATATTCATCAAGAGTAGTTGCACCAACACAATGTAATTCTCCTCTTGCAAGTCTAGGTTTCAACAAATTACTCGCATCCATTGCTCCTTCTGACTTTCCTGCTCCAACTAAATTATGAATTTCATCTATAAATAAAATTATATTTCCTTCACTTTTATCTATTTCTTTTAATACACTTGTTAATCTCTCTTCAAATTCTCCTTTATATTTTGCTCCTGCAACTAATAATCCTAAATCTAACTCAAAAATAGTTTTTCCTTTTAAACTTGTAGGTACATCTCCTCTTACAATTCTTTGAGCTAAACCTTCAACTATTGCTGTTTTACCAACACCAGGCTCACCAATTAACACTGGATTATTTTTAGTTTTACGAGATAATATTCTAATAACATTTCTAATTTCATCATCTCTTCCTATTACTGGATTTAATTTATTTTGTTTTGCTAAATCTGTTATGTTTTTTCCAAATCTAGTTAATACATCATACGAATTTTCTGGAGTATCTGAGTTTACTGAAACATTTCCTCTTATATCTTTTAAAGCTACTAAAAATTTATGTTTATCTAATTTGTATGATTTTAAAATTTTCTTTAAATCATCTGTTGCATACTCAAAAATTCCAAGCATTATGTGTTCAACTGAAATAAATTCATCTTTCATTGATTTTGCTTGTTTTTCTGCTTCGTCTAATGATTTTTCAACTTCAAAAGAAAACCTTAAAGAAACTGTACCATTTATTTTTGGCATTTTATTTACTTCATCTTGTAGCATAATAGATAGTTCATTTATATTTACATCTATTTTTTTAAAAAGACGATAAATAGTTCCTTCTTTATCTTGTAGAAAAGCTAATACCATATGAAAATCTGTTATTTCTGGATTCATATTTTGTGAAGCAATATTGCTAGCAACTGTTATTGCCTCTTTTGACTTTTCGGTAAAATTTTCAACATTCATACTCTTTTTATCCTTTCAAAAAATATTTTTAAAAGAATTGCTATTTTAAAATAGCAATTCTTTATTTTTGTGTAAATAAAATACATAATAGAACATTTAAATATTGTAATATTCCAAAAGTTTTTATAGCACATTCCGTTCTTTTTTGAATTTTTTTATCTGTTTTATCATTTTTCTTTATTAGTTCTTGCCATATTAGTATACTCACTATTATCATTGAAAAATCAAAAAATATCATAGTTCTTTCAGCAGAACTAAATACTGTTGGAGAAAAACCAATTATTATTCTTGACGCTAATCCTACTAAAAATACTAAAATAGCTATATTATTTTTTAAGTTTTTAAATATTAACAGAATAGATAATGCTATACAAACAAAATTAATATATGAAAATACTAATGGTACAACATTCAGTAAATTATTTGAATTTGCAGCTGTAAGCATTACTTGTTCTTTTGTTATTAAATCTCTAAATGATGCCAAAAATGGAAATATTGAATCTGTTATTCCTTTAGTAACAGAAAGTAATAAAATTGATAATAGTGGAATTATTGCTACTATTCTATATAATTTCTCTTTATAATTCGAAAAAATATATATTGTAATTAATGTTGTAAGCATTAAAAATACTACATTTCCTTGTTTTATTATAACTCCCATTGTACTAGTAAAACCTAATGAAAGTTTATCTAAAAAAGTAAGCATTTCAAAATCTTGGAAAAGATCAACTATTTCTTCTGAATTTCTAACATAATTTCCTGGACAAGTTAATATAAATATTATACTTGCTATTATAAGAATTGTTTGTATAATCATAAACGGATGTATTTTTTTATTTTTAATTATCATTAATATAGTAAACAAAATATATGTACCACATAAAATTGCACATGTTTGTTCTTGGTTTCCAGCAAATATTAATGCTAAAACATATAATGGATACTCAAAAAATTTTATTTTTTCTCCATCCCATATTTTTCTAATTGGTATTAAAGCAAATAAACAAGTAGCAAGTGGCCACATATAATTTATTGTAGTAGCAGCCCAACCAGCACTATTCATTATAGTAATTGGATATACCAAAATCATAAATAAAAGCATTATATTATTTTCTTTTTTATTATCTTTAACAAATATTCTAGAAATAGAATAACCAGCTAAAGCAACCATAACTGCTTCTAACAATATCCATAAATATTTTGAAATTTTTAAAACTCCACAAAGTACATATTCTATTATAAATCTAGAAGTCCATGTAAAATATCTTGGACCTACATAAGAAAATATTGTTGTACCAGTAACACTTTCTAAAAATGTTTTATCATCATATTTATTTGGTGTTATAAAAATCATTAGTAATAATTCTAATAAAAATAATGCAAATATTGCACCTCTTCCATTTTCAAGGAATTTTTTTACTTTTTCTTTCATATTATTCCGTCCTTTTATTTTATATATCTACATATATTAATGTATTTGCTAATATATCTTCATCATCATTTTGATATAATACATAAATATCATATCTTCCTTTTGGAATTCCTAATAACAAACATCTAGCATGTATTCCAGCTTTTTTATGTTCCTTTTCTGTTATATTTATATTTGACTCCATTTGAGTTCTCATTAAATACATTTTCCCTGTTTCCTGATTTTTTAAAACATAACTTGAATTTACGGAAGTAATAGGTTCACCTTCTTTATAAGCCCAACCAGCTATTTCAATTTTTTTAGGATTCTTTTTTGGAATAGTTTCTAGTACATCTATGTGCATATTCAAGTTTTCTCCATTTACAGAAGTATTTGCACCTAATTTATAAGATTTAAAAATTAGAAAAGAACTCATTGTAAATGCTAAATATATTACAATTAAAATAGCTAATACTACTAATATTTTTATATATAATTTTTCAGTAATTTCTATATCTAAAAATTTCATTTTTTATCCCCTTGAAAAAATTTCTTCAACCGTATTTTAACATATAGAAAAATTTATTTCAATACCATCTATCTTTCAAAATCATTTATATTTTTAAACTCATATCCCATACTTTTTATTTCTTTTATTACATCTCCTAATATTACACTATTATCTTTTGAAGTTGCATGAAGTAAAAGTACACAACCATTATGAATATTATCTACTATTTTCTTTTTACCATATTCTTCTCTTCCTTGTTTTGCCTCATCCCAATCGTCATATGCAGATGACCACATTACTGTTGTATATCCCAATTTACTCACTGTATCAATTACTCTTTCACTAAATTCACCTTTTGGTGGTCTAAAAAATGACATTTCATATCCAAATCTTTCGTATACACTATTATGTAAGTCCATAACTTCTTTTTTTATTTCATCATCACTAATATTTGGTAAACATTTATGATTAACAGTATGATTTCCTACTATATGTCCATCTTCTATCATTCTTTTTACAATATCACTTGCAGAATTCAAATAATGTGCAGTTATAAAAAAAGTTGCCTTAACATCATTTTCTTCTAAAACATCTAAAATCTTTTCCGTATATCCTGCTTCATATCCACAATCAAATGTTAAGTACACTTTATTACTATTTTCATTTCCCATTGAAATTCCATTATAATCCCTTATAACTTTTTCACTTGCTGTATCTAATGTTGATTGCTTATGATTTTCTCCTCTTCTAAATCCCCATGCTAATATTTCATTACTCAAAGTAGTTGCTTGTGAATATAAAGAAAATTGTACTATACAAAGCATTAAAATAGCTAAGGCAAAACAATGTCTAATAATTTTTTCTTTCATAAACTCCTCCTATATTTAGTATTATTAAAATTTATTCAAATAAACATTATTTATACCTTAGCTTATTATTATATTTCTTTCATATCACCATAAATTATATTGTTATTACCAATTAAACTTTCTAAACTACGCAATCCCGCAATATGATGATTTTTTCCTAAACTCGAAAAACAATAATCAGCAAGTACAATTGGTTTTATTCCATCTTCGAAAAAATCAACTGCTGTTTTTAAAACACAACATTCAGTGTCTAGTCCACATATAAAAACTTTTTCCGGCATTTTTCCATCAAGCTCTTTTTTTAATATATTTATTAATTCTTTCGTATAAGCAGAATAAGCATCAGTTTTTGTAATAATATAATTAGTTTTTTCTTCTACTTCTGGTATTATCGCTTGTGAGTTTTCATCTTTAAGATCAGTCCAACCTGTAAATTTTTCTATATTACTTCCATCAATATTTTTATATTTACTAGAAATTACTAAATCAAATATATTTTGATTTAATAATTCAATTATTTTATTTTTGGTATTCTCTGTATTTTCATTTACAAATCCTTTTTGGACATCAACTACAATTAATATTTTTTTCATCATATCTCCTTTTAGATTTATTTTTTGTAGTTATTAAATTTTTATTCATTAGAAATCTACCAAGAGCCTCCACCTCCACCGGCCAGAGCCTCCTCCTGACACTCCTCCGCCGGCCACTAGAACCTCCTCCAGATGAATGGCTTCCACTTGAAGAAGGTCTTGACTCCATTGTTTTTATAACTGTATTTATTTTTTCATTCATAAATTTATCAAAAGCACCAAAATCAGATACATTATAATTACTATACCATTTTGGAGACATTAACCCTATAACTTTAAATTTTTCAATCCATGTACTAGATACTCCTAAAGCATATGTATATGGTAATATATCATAAAAATATTCTGGATTTTTATTTACTAATTCTTCTAACTGCTGCTTTTCTGCAATCTCTAAAAAATTCTTAAATCCTCTTAATTTACCTAATATTTCATTTCCATAAGTTGTTCTTTTCGGCATAATTTTAATAAAAAATATTAATATTACGATACATACTATTCCTATAATATAAGTTATTAAATATATTTTATTTAATTTTAATATTGGTAACAAATAATCATAAAAATGTATACATAAGTAAAATACTACTAAAAAGCTAATAGTTGAAAATAGTCTTCCTTTATTTGAATAATTATTTTTATATGACAAAAGTTGAACTAAAATTATCATACACCAAAAAAATATTATACATACTACTCCAAACCAACTTGCAATTAAATTTTCATCATCTTTACAAATCATTACAGGTTTTATTGATATTAAACAAATTATAAAAGTAATCATCATTTTTAAATATTTTCGTTTTCCTAAAGATGATTTTTTAAATATTTTATATTTATTCTCTTTTGAATTGATTTTTTGTTCTATTTTTTCTATTGTTATATAAAAATTATTATATAAGTCTTTCTTAGTTACTGAAGTTTTTTCATTATTCTTAAACATTCCATCTAAAAATAATTTTTCATATGCATTTTCCCCATCATATTCTTTTAATTTTGTAATTTTAAATTCATCATCATCACTTTCTTCTATTTTCAAATATCCTTTATTTGCTAAATAAATTAATAATGATATTACATCATCATCACTTACTGAACCTTTATATAAAAATCCTATTTCAGCTGAGTTATAGCCTTCTGGTGGATAAAATTCAACTGTTTCTACTACTTCATCATCTTTTCCATAATTTCGCCATATCATATAACTTATAAAAACAAATAATATACATATTCCTATTACAACTATAGAAAAAGTATCAAAATTTAAATGGGCTCCAACAAAATATCCTTCTGGTAAAACTAACCTTACAGTTAGTGCTTCTTGTTCATATAATGTATTAGTTGTATAACCAACTATATCATTTCCATTAACAGAATATTGAACATTTGAATCATCTGTTCCACCCCAAAAACCACTTGTAAAACTTAAAAGATTTTTATCAAATTTTTTAGGCATATGTATATTAAAGTTTGCTTTAAGAATAACTGTATCTTTCCAATCATTACCAATTATATTAAAATATAATTCATCTTCATCTTTTAGTGGATCTTTTCCAACATTATAAGTATATTTTATAACATATTTTTTCTTCCCTGTAATTACTTTATTTTCATTACCTATTCGTATAGTTTTATAATAAGGATCTTCTTCAACAATATACTCATCATTAACATCTATATTTGTAACTTGAGCTTGTTTTAAAAAATTTGTTCCATCAGCTCTTGTTATATTATTAAGTATTGGAATTTTTCTATAAATTCCTCTTCTTTGTTTATAAAAATTAGCTATTATTGTTTCTGTAATATCAATAGTATTATTTTCATTTACAATCATATCTACATCATAATTTTCTAAAATATAATCACAATTATACTCATTTTCTGGATTTTCATTACTAACTATATTCTCATAATAATTAGAATTGTCTGTAGCAAGACAAATATTAGGAATTATTAAAAGAAATATTATTATACTAACTATAAAATATCTTTTCATATTATAAATCTACCTTTATATTTTGTTTTTCTTCTATATTAGCTTCAAACATTTTTGCTTCTTTATATTTAAAAATATTTGCTATTATATTATTTGGAAAAGTTTGAATTTTATTGTTGAAAATTCTTACACAACCATTATAATATTTTCTGCTATTTGCAATTTCATCTTCAATCTTGGTTAAATCTCTACTTAATTGCAAAAAATTTTCACTAGCTTTTAATTCTGGATATGATTCAGAAATAGCTATTATTTGAGATAAATATTCAGTTAATTTTTCATTAACATTAATTTTTTGATTTACAGACATATCTTTATATTGGTTTGTTCTTAATGTTGTTACTTCACTAAAAACATTTTTTTCATATTCAGCATAAGCCTTAACAATCTCTACCAAATTCGGTACTAAATCCCATCTTTTCTTTAAATATATATCCATAGTAGAAAAAGCTTCTTTTACTAAATTATTAGATTTTATTAAGCTATTATAAGTAATAAAACTATAAATTAATAAAATTATTAAAATAAAAATAATTAAATATGTTAACATAAAATTTCTCCTTAATATTTTCTTGAACTAATTATATCCTTAATAAAAAAATAAAACAATATATTTTAATTGATTTTAAGCTATAAATATGTTATAATTTTGAGAGTAACATATAATTTATTTTACATTATATTGGAGGTGTTACATTGAGATTTAATAATTTATGTAGCATTGATGTTGGACTAAACAGTGTCCACATGTTGGCTTTTGTAGATGATAAGCCACATTTTGCAACTTTTCCCGTGACTTATAACTTCACACGGGAAAAGCTTTTAAAAATCATTAACGATTTTTACCTGTCATTTGACATGAAGTTTGAAGGTCTTGCTATTTCTGTTTCCGGGTATATTTCAGATTCGGATATGACAGTAAATTACACTACTCTTAGTGCACTAAATGGTCTAAGTAAATCCGACTTTAAAACTCTTAACTGCGAGAATTTTGCAATTATCAGAAGATCTACTGCGGCAACACTTGCAGGAAAAATCGAATATCCTAATTCTAAAGTTCTAGTTGGAGTTATTTTAAAACCGGAAATTGAATTTGGAGTATCCATCAAAAACACAATATTTACAGGCAACAATGGATTTGCTGGAGGTTACTATTTTGACTATACAGCAATTCAAGGTAAAATACTTTCAAGTATTATTAACATTATTAACTTTTACAATCCTGACGTAATTTATTTTATTGATAATAATATCAATATTACAAACTTATTCAGATATTGTAATTGTCACTTACCGGCTTTCATGACAACCAATTTAAAATTCGCCAAAACAATATATGAAGATTATGCATGTTGTTTCGGTGCAATGCAGGATTTAGCAGACCGTATTAAAAAAGTAACTCGCTGAGGCGAGTTACTTTTTTAATCTAATATTTTCCAACTTCCAACCTTTTCTGGAAAATCTTCAAATTCCATTCTTTCTTTTTTAGTAGGATGAATAAAACTTAAACTATATGCCCATAGAGCAAGACCTTTTCCTCTACCTCTATTTCCATATTTTTGATCTCCAGATAAACTATGTCCTCTTGATGCAAATTGTACTCTTATTTGATGGTGTCTTCCAGTATGTAATACAACTTTTACAACAGACATATCTATTTGTTCATTATATTTTATAACTTCATAATCAAGAATGGCTTCTTTTGAATTTTTAGTTCCTACTTTTACAACTTTGCTAGTATTTGTTCTTTCATTTTTTAACAAATAATCTTTCATTGTTCCACTATTTTTTTCTAATTTTCCATCAACAATACATAAATATTTTTTTTGCATTTGCTTTTCTCTTACTTGCTTGCTTAATCTACTTGCTGATTTAGAAGTTTTAGCAAAAACCATAACTCCACCAGTGGGTCTATCTAATCTATGAACTAAACCTAAATAAACATCTCCTGGTTTATTATATTTTTCTTTTAAATATTTTTTTATTATAGTTAACATATCTATATCACCTGTTTTATCGCCTTGTGATGGAATATTAACAGGCTTTCTTACTACTATTACATGATTATCTTCATACAAAATTTTTAAATTTATTTTTTCGTCCATATACTATTTTTCCCATCTACCATATATACCACATGGTAATACTAAATTAGAATCTTTCATAGGAAGACCTATTTCTCCAGATGATAATTTTCCTTTTTTTAATTTTAAACTTAAAATATTTTCTAATACTTTTGAAGATATTCCTGTTGTATAAGAATTTATTAAGAAAAATAAAGGATCATTAGATAAAACTTTTGAACACAAATCTACTAAATCTGCTATATTATTTTCAAATTGCCATACTTCTCCATTTTTACCTCTTCCATAAGAAGGAGGATCCATAATTATAGCATCATATTTATTACCTCTTCTTATTTCTCTTTGAACAAATTTTGTAACATCATCTACTATAAATCTTACAGGTTTATCAGATAGCCCAGATGAAGCTATATTTTCTTTTGCCCAAGAAACCATTCCTTTAGAACTATCTACATGACAAACAGATGCACCAGCATAGCTACATGCTACTGTTGCACCTCCTGTATATGCAAAAAGATTTAATACTTTTATGTTTTTTCTGCCAGAATTTTTTATTTTATTTATCATCCAATCCCAATTAACAGCTTGTTCAGGAAATAACCCTGTATGTTTAAATCCCATTGGCTTAATATTAAAAATTAAATCTTTATAATGTACTTGCCAACTATCTGGAATTTTATTCATATATTGCCATGCTCCTCCACCAGTATTACTTCTATTATATTTTGCATTTACATTTTTCCATTTTTCTGGATATGTTTTTTCTTTCCAAATAATTTGTGGATCTGGTCTTATTAAAATAATATTTTTCCAACATTCTAATTTTTCACCATTTGCCATATCTAGTATTTCGTAATCTTTCCAATCTCTTGCTATTTCCATATATTAATTCCTTTTTTATAATTTAATTAATCAATATTATTTAAAATGGTAAATGCCATGGAGTTAAATTATTATTTCCCATAGCATTACCCTAGTTATTGGTTTTAATATTAACTTATTTAAAAGTTGTACTTAGGATCATCAACAATAATTGATGCTAAAAATGCTCCTGGTGTTGGTCTTGAATTTAATAAACCTATAAAAAAACTATCTATGTTATCAAAAACATATTTAGGAGCACGATTTTCATATAGTTTTTTCCAATGGTCAATCATGATTAAAGTCAAGTACTCTACTGCCTTTTCTTTTATCATACAAAAAAAAGCAAAATAATCATATTCAAAATTCATCTGTACCCATTTAACAAGTTCATCACCTTTAAAAGAATCTTTAACTTCAAGAATAGCCTTAGCAATACTTTCTTTAAATGAAGCAAGAACAGTTTTTTTGAATTCATCAATATAATCATTCTTCACAAAACCTTCTACTTCTTTTACAAACCGTTCTTTAGCAATCTGTGATAAACTTTCTAGTTTTCTGATTCCACTATTAAAGCATTCCGTTAACATTTTATCAATACTTTGTTTGTCGATAAATTGTTGTATAATCTCACTTACCCCAAGTTCCTCAAAAAGTTGATCTGCATCAAAATTATCTGTCCGTTTAGCCATATTTTAACCACCCTTTCATAATATTACATTTATAGTACTTGCTTATTATATCAACCCTTTTTATTTATGTCAACCATTTTCAACTAATTATAATTTTTTAATTTATTTTCTATCTCTTTTATACTATTATTTGGTGTAGATGCACCAGCCATAATACCAACTTTTTCAATATTTAAAAAATCTTTTTCATTTAATTCATCTGAACATTCAACACAAAATACTTTTTCACAATTTTTCTCTGCAACTTTCACCAATTCTTTAGTATTTGAACTGTTTTTTCCACCTATTATCACCATTATGTGAAAATCTTTTGACATTTCCATTGTTTCTTTTTGTCTTAATTCTGTTGCAATACAAATAGTTTTATCTATAACTGTAACTGCTTCTATAAATTTTTCTTCTATTTTTTTTGATAATAAATCAAAATAATTGCTAGATATTGTTGTTTGTGCAACTATATAAACTTTAGATAAATTAGTTTTTTTAAAATTAATATATGCAGTCAAAATATCATCTTCTGTTTCAACTACATAGGAATTATTACCAGCAAAACCTTTTGTTCCTATTGTTTCTGGATGATTTTTTTTACCTATAATTATAATAAAAGAATCTTTACTTTCTTTTTCAACTTTATCATGTATTAATACTACTTTCTTACATGTTAAGTCTATTATTTCTAATTTTTTATTTTTAGCTTTTTCATATACCTTTTTGGCTTCTCCATGGGCTCTAAATAAAACTTTTTCTCCATCTGGTATTTCATCTATAGAATTTACAGTTATCATACCATTTTCTTCTAATTCTTTTACAACTTGTGAATTATGAACTAATTCACCTAAACAATATATTTTTTTATTATTTATCAATTCTTTTTTTGCAATTTCTACTGCATTTTTTACTCCTGCACAAAATCCAGCTGTTTTTCCAATAACTACTTCCATAATTTCCTCTTTTCATCTTTATAAAGTTTGCAATACTGAAACAAAACTATATAATAAAAATGCTAAAACTCCAAAACTAATGCTTGTCCCTATTAATAATATTCCTAAAAAAATTTTTCTCATAAAAACACCTCATAAAATTTATTTTAATATTATATATTCATAAAAATAAACTTTATGCATGATTTTTATTTAAAGTTCTTTTTTTATTTTTTCTGCTAAATTTTTATTAATACCTTTTATTTCAGAAATTTCTTCTATACTAGCTTCTTTTATTTTTTTTATACTTCCAAATCTTTTTAGTAATGCAACTCTTTTCTTTTCACCTATTCCGTCTATATAATCAAGTTTTGATTTTGTCATCTCTTTATCACGAACTTTTCTATGATATTCTATAGCAGTTTTATGAACTTCATCTTGAAAATTTGTAATAAATAAAAATAATTTTTCTGAAATTTTAAATTCATTTCTATTTTCATCAATTAAAGCTCTAGTAGAATGAGTATTATCTTTTACCATTCCAAAAACAGGAATATTAACATTTACTTCTTGCATAGCCATTTTTATAGCTCTTATTTGAGTAATTCCTCCATCTGCCAATATTAAATCTGGAAGATTTCCAAAACCACCTTTTGGATTTTCTATAGAATGTTTTAATCTTCTAGTTACAACTTCTTTCATACATCTTGGGTCATCTTGTCCATATACAGTTTTTATTTTAAATCTTCGTGAAAGATTTCTTTTTATTACTCCATTTTGAGCAACACACATTCCTGCTACAATATAATTTCCAGATATATTTGATATATCAAAACTTTCTATTTTCAAAGGTAAAGAATTTAAATTTAAAACATCTTTTAACTCTATCATTATATCTGTTTTATCTTTAACTTTATTTTCTAAAGTTATCTTACTATTAAGTTCTGCCATTTCAACAAATCTTAATTTTTCTCCTCTTTGAGGACTTTTTAATTCTACTTTTCTATTAGCTTTATTTGATAACCAATTTTCTAATAATTCTTTTTCTTCTAAATCATATCTTAACATTATTTTACTTGGAAAATCTTTTTTATCTATGTAATATTGTTTTATAAAACCAGATACAATTTCATTTTCATCCATATCTTTTAATTCATCAAAAAAGTAATGTTCTCTACCTATCATTTTACTATTTCTAATAAAAAATATTTCTATACAAACTGTAACTTCATTTTTATATAAACCTATAACATCTATATTATTTTCTGAAATATTAGAAACTTTCTGTTTCTCAGATACCCTTTCTATTGCTAAAATTCTATCTCTAACTGCACCAGCTTTTTCAAACTCTAAATTTTTAGAATATTCTTTCATTTCTGTTTCTAATTCTTTTATAATTTTATCTATTTTACCATCTAACAATAAACAAATTTGGTCTATTTGTTTTCTATATTCCTCTTTAGAAACATATTTCATACAAGGAGCTAAACATTTTTTTATATGATAATTTAAACATGCTCTATCTTGATTTTTAAAATTTTTACATTGCCTAATTTGAAATTTTTCTTTAATAAAATTTACCATTTCTTTTGCTGATGCAACATTAGCATATGGTCCAAAATATTTTGCTCCATCATTTTGTATTTTTCTTGTCATAAAAACACCTGGATAATCTGATTTAACATCAACTTTTATATATGGATATGTTTTATCATCTTTAAGAAGTACATTAAATCTTGGCCTATATTTTTTTATTAAATTACACTCTAAAATTAAAGCTTCATCTTCACTTCCAACTACTATATATTCAAAATGATCTATTAATGAAACCATTTTTTCTATTCTAGCTGTTTTATTGTTTTTTCTAAAATATTGTCTTACTCTATTTTTTAAAATAACAGCTTTTCCTACATATATAACAGTATTATCCTTATCTTTCATAAGATATACACCTGGTTTTTCCGGAAGCTTTTTTAATTCTTCTTCAATATTAAACATTTAATTTCTCCATATTTATTATCTTTGCTTAGAATCATCTCTTTCTTGTCTATTTTTTCTATTACTTTCAAATTCTTCAACTGCTCTCCTTACACCTTCATCATATTCTCTTTGTTTTTCAGGGGAATTTTCTTCAAATATGCTAGAACGTTTAGTTTGATATTCTTTTGTTTCTATTCCTGAATCAATTCTTTTTTGTTTCGAGAATATTTTAGTAAAAATATTTTTAAACCATTTTTTAACAGGATTTTGCAATCTATCATTAATATATTTCTTAAAATAAACAGGAATTCCTGAATTATCCCATCCAGCCAAATATTTTTCTGGTTCCATATTCATTTGTAACATTTCTTCTGATGGTATAATTGATTCAATTTCATCAACCAAAATTCCTAATTCAGCTAATTTTTCTTGACCATAATTATCTAAATTTCCATGTCTTGCCCAATTATGTATTCTAACAGTTTCTTGTTCTGATGGAAATTTATCTGCATTTTTAACAACTTTATACATATCACTAATTATTTTTATTGTTTCTTCTATACTATCTTTTGTTCTTTCTTTTATTGAGTTTTGAATACCTTTTTGTGGAAAAGATAAATCATAATGCTTTATTCTTTCTTCCATTAATATGCTTAATTTTCTATGATTATATTTTGCATTTTCATTAAATATGTGGGCTTGACCAATATCTTCTATTTTACTATTTGATATTATATCTTGCATTTTTAACTCACATAAATTATACATTCCTGATATGGCATCAATCATATTTGCACATTTTTGATCATATGAAATATTGTTAGAACCATTTAAATATAAAGAATTAAATAATAATGCATGATTAGCTTCTAGCTTATCTAAAAAATCCATAGTTTCATTAAAATCTTCATTAGCAATAGAAGATAAAAAAAGACATAATTGATTTCTACCTCTAGTAGCATTTCTCAAAAGTGCTTGTTCTTGTACTCCATATGTAGCTTCTATTGCATCTAATATAAATACTACATCACTATAGCCATAAGCATTTTGGTTATAATATGCATTAGTAGTATATTCAGTATTAAATACAGTTCTATATGCTGATTTTTCAACAATAGCCTCTAATAAAGATTTATTCCATTGACCAGTTATTGAATTTAAAGACCCTAATATGTCATTTCCATCTTTATCATGATGTAAAGCATGATATACTTCATGTGAAAAAACTTCAAACAGTTCTTCTTCAGATGCATTTTTTAAAAATTCTTTTTGCAATAATATACTTTTTTTATTTGGAATATATAGTCCTGCACAATCTCTAAAATCATGTGGCATTTTACCAATAGAAAATAATTTAAAGTTAGACTTTAAATTTATAACATCTTGTTCAATTTCTTCATTTGTTAAATCATATTGATATGCTCTTCTAAGTATGATTTCAACAAGTACAGGTTTTATTCCATCATCCACTTCCATTTGTGAAATTTGGTATTCTAAATAACTTTTTAATTTATCATTTTTATAATCTTTTATCACTTGTATTTCCTTTATTTACAATCTTTTTCATCATAACTTACAATATCGATTTTTCTTATACTTTTATACTTTTGCATTATTTTATCTATAATTTGTTTAGAATTAGGATTTAATTTATCTAAAACAACTAATTCTCCAATATCATTCTTTTCATATAAATTACCATCACTATATAGATAATAATCTTTATCACTCTCCGAAGTTATTCTAGTTACTAAAGTTTTATTTTTTTTAGTTTTTTTTACTCCTCCTGTTTCATATATAATTTTTTCAATATTATCCATACTCAATCACCTTTTTATAACATTATTAAAAATTATAATAATTATATCATTAAAAAATATTATTTACAATATCAAAGATTTCACACAAATTTCATTTGACATTTAGTCTGTTTTTACATATTATAATAAAAATAGGTATATTAGTAAGTATAAAGTTGTAAGAAAGGAGTAAAATAAAAAACAAAGGTTAGCGCCAGGACTATTTTTATAGTTGACGAGGTCTAGAGTTATCGAAAAATTCGGCGGGTGCTCTAGTGGTACAATTACTACCATAATCTAAAATAAAAAAATTGTAGTAATACTTTTAACAAAATTTTAGTTAGTAATTTACTTACTGCCTATTTATAAACTGGTATTTGGATAGTTCTTTGCTACCCTTAAATTTGTAACCAGTTTTTAAGAAAGGTGGTTTTTTTATGTGTGGAATTGTTGGTTATATTGGAGAAAAAAAAGCAAAACCAATATTAATTAATGGTCTTTTAAGACTTGAATATAGAGGTTATGATTCAGCAGGAATAGCTACAATAGAAAATAATGAAATTAAAAATATAAAAAATAAAGGCCGTGTTAGTGAACTTAATAATATAAGTGAAATAAATTCCTTAAATGGAACTGTTGGAATTGGTCATACTAGATGGGCAACCCATGGTAAACCTTCTAGTTTAAACTCACATCCTCATATGGATAATAGTAATAATTTTGCTGTTGTACATAATGGTATAATAGAAAATTATTCAGATTTAAAAGAATTTTTGAAATCTCATAAGTACAAATTTTTATCTGAAACAGATACTGAAGTAATTCCAAATTTAATTCATTTCAACTACAAAAATTCTAATGAAACTGGTGAAAACAAATTTCTAAAAGCTGTTATAGATACTTGTAAAATGTTAAAAGGAAGTTATGCTATTGAAGTTTTATCAGCATATCATCCTGATAATATGATTGTTGTTCGTAAAGATAGTCCTTTAGTTATAGGAAAAGGAGAAAATGAATGTTATATTAGTTCTGATATTCCAGCTATTCTATCATTTGCAAAAGATTTCTATTTGTTAAATGATATGGAATTTGCATATATATCAAAAAACAATGTAAAATTTTATAATGATAAAGCTATAGAAATTAATAAAGAAATTAAAAATATAACTTGGGATGCAGGTTCTGCAGAAAAAGATGGTTATCCTGATTTTATGTTAAAAGAAATTAATGAACAACCTAAAGCTATTAGAGAAACTATTGGTTCTCGAATTTCACTAGATTCAAAAACAAATATAGATGATTTTAATTTTAATAAAAAATATTTACAATCTATAACTAAAATATTTATTGTAGCTTGTGGTACAGCTATGCATGCAGGATTAACTGGTAAAAATATTATAGAAAATTTATGTGAAATACCTGTTGAAGTTGAAGTAGCTTCTGAATTTAGATACAAAAATCCTATTATAACACAGAATAGTTTATGTATATTTATTACACAATCAGGAGAAACAGCAGATACAATAGCAGCACTAAAACTAGCAAAAACAAAAGGTGCAAAAACCATTGCTATATCAAATGTTATAGGTTCTTCAATAACAAGGGAAGCAGATTACACAATATATACACATGCAGGTCCAGAAATTGCTGTAGCTTCAACTAAAGCTTATACTTCTCAAATTGTTCTTTTAGCAATAATATCTATTTATTTTGCTGAAATATTAGGAAAAAATCCTAAAAAAATTGAAGATTTAAAAAATAATATCTTGAAATTACCTTCTCATATTGAAACAATTTTAAAAGATACAACAAAAATAAAAGACTTTGCCAAAAAGATATTTAAAGAAAAAGATGTATTTTTTATAGGTAGAAATGTTGATTATCCAGTTGCAATGGAAGGTTCTTTAAAACTTAAAGAAATTTCTTATATCCATTCAGAAGCATATCCTTCTGGTGAATTGAAACATGGACCAATAGCATTAATTGAAAATAATGTAACTGTTGTATCTATTTTAACAAATAGACTTTTACTTGAAAAATCAATTAGTAATATACAAGAAGTTGTAACAAGAGGAGCAAAAACCTTTATTGTTACTAATCAAGAATTAAATCATGAATTTGATGAAGTAATAAAAATTCCAAAAACAAATGCTTTAATCTCACCAGTTCTTTCAGTTATACCTTTACAACTTTTAGCATATTATATTTCTAAAGAAAAAGGATTAGATGTAGATAAACCTAGAAATTTAGCAAAATCAGTAACAGTAGAATAAAAAAATATCCCAAATCCATTCTTATGGACTTGGGATATTTTTATGCCTTTGATTTATCTATATTTATGTTCATCCAATCATCTATTTTATTAAAATATTTATCAAATATTTTAATTTTAAATAACGGTTTTTCAATTAAATATATTCTTATAGTTTCTAAAATTGAAGCAACTATATATATTCCAATTGTACAAAGTAAAATATGTCCAATAAACATATATACTGGTACTTGGTCAAATACTTGAGTTTTACAATCCATAGTCCAAAATATGTTTTTATATAAAGTATGATCAGATAAAAGGTATGTTGCAAAACTAACTTTAGCTAGAAAATTTATTATTTTGTTTGATTTTATATTAATATTTTTAAATACAATAAAAAGACAAATCGAACCAATTAATCCTAATGTACTATATAAACCTGTAAAATGCATTATATCAAAATTTTTATTAAAATATTTATTTAATGCAATAGTTACTATAATAGTACCATAAGTAACAATTAGATAAAGAATAGATACTATTAATGGTGTTTTTTTATTTTTAAATTTAATATCATATTCTCCTATATAAGAACCTATTATATACATATAAACAAACCAAATTAAATCAGTATATATAAAAGTTATGGAAAATACTGTTGGTATAATTGATAAGATAAATCCTCCAATAATTATTAGTTTTTTACAATTTTCTTTTTTTAGTACTTTAACTAATTTATTTAAAAAAGGACTAAAAATATATGTTGTTACATAAGCTGTAACAAACCAATAGCCATTATACAATATTGGTTTAAGATAAATATTAATTGCTTTAAAATTAGTTTGTAATCTATAAACAGAAATTACTGCTAAAAGAATTGAATATATAAAAACTTGTAACATTAATTTTAATAATTTTTTTATTTTAAATTTTGAATTTATCATAAAATATCCCATTATTAAAATAAAAAGATTAACACCTACTCGTCCACCTATAGATAAAAATAAAGCAACTAATTTATTAATTGTATAACTCCCAACTTTTAATATACTTCCATGTACACAATAATGATATACAAATATCATTACCATTGATATTACTCTCAATAATTCAATATTAGATTCTCTTGTTTTTACATTTTCTTTTTCCATTTTATTTATCCTTTATTATATTACATTTAAATTTTTCTTTTTAGCTTGTTTTATTAAATAATTGTACTTTGCTTCTTCTGCCTTTATTTGATAAGTATAATAATCTATTAAATCACTATCTGCATACTGTAAATTAGTATACATATTATTTAAAGTATTTCTTACAATTTTAATATTATCTAATAATTCATCGTTTTTTTCAGCATCATTTTTTTCAATTATTTTAAACTCTTTAATATATTCATTATACATAAATTTCACCTCAAATATCTTTTTATAAATATATTTATGTATAATTTTATATTTTATTCATTATTTTATAAATTTTTCTATTTCTTCCCAAACTTTATCTACATAAATTTTTCTTTCAGAAGAAAAAGGTAAAATTGTACTATATGAAATTCCTAAAATTTCTTTTATTCTTTTAACTTCATTATCAACTTTTGTTATTGCAATTTTATCTGCCTTATTTGTAAGAATTATAAAAGGTAAATTGCTTTTTAAAATATATTCATACATAAGTAAATCATCATCTGTAGGCTTATGTCTTATATCTAATAAAAATATAATAAGTGAAATATTTTTTCCTTGATTTAAATATTCTTCTATATAATTACCTGAAATAATTTTTTCTTTTTTAGACATTTTGCTAAAACCATATCCTGGCAAATCAACAAAATAAAATTTATCATCTATATTATAAAAATTTATTTGTCTAGTTTTTCCAGGTGTATTACTAGTTCTTGCTAAATTTTTTCTATTTACCATAGTATTAACAAAAGAAGATTTACCTACATTAGATTTTCCAACTAATACTATTTCAGGTATATTGCCTTTAGGATATTGTTTTTTACTTACTGCAGATATTTCAAATTTAGGATTTTTTACTATCATATTTTTACTCCATCTAATTATTTTTTTAATTATATAATATTTTATTATAAAATACAAATAGGCTATCTACAATAAATTGTAGAAGCCCATTTGTTAGTAACTTTGTAAGTTCGTGGCAATTTAACAAGAGAGTAAAATATTGTCTACATGTCATCATCTTATAATCAAGTCTTCATCTTTAGGACCAATTCCAAGGAAATACACTGGAATACCTGTTATATCCTCAATCACAGTAATAAATTCTTTTGCATTACTTGGCAAATCTTCATAATTTGTCATTTTATCTGTAATATCCCAACCACCTTTAATTGTATGATAAATTGGTGTAGGAATTTCACCAGTAAGTTCCATATCATCAGGAAAACTATAGATTTCTTTTCCCTGATACAAATAACTTGTACAGATTTTGACTCCTCCAAAGATTTTTCCAAGTTTACCAAGTGTATCAATATGATTAATACATTGACAAGTTG
>CANQEX010000031.1 GCA_947596225.1 uncultured Clostridia bacterium
GAATCACTGCTCTCTTCCGTTCAATAAACGGAGTTTCAGGGGATATTTTAGTTTATAACGAGAAAGAACCAAAAACTGAAATTATAGGAATATGCGAGAACCCACATGGACCACTAACAAAGATTTCTGTCAATTCAGAATCTTTTTTGCAAGTAATGAAGTCAATAGACTTCATTTATGATAATCTTATAAATGAAGAGCCTCTATTGCTTGCTGTTGGATTATCAATTACAACAGAACTTGCTATTCAATTTTCTGATTACGGTAAAGATGTTATACCAAAATCATTGATGGACGAGTTAGAGTTTACACATTTTGATGATCTATTAACGGCACAGAAAAGTGCTTTTACTCTGGTCAAAAAAATGTCTGCCTCTATGATGACCGAATTTATTTATTCATTAGAAAATGATTAAAGATCCTTCGTAGGAAAAGCCCTATGCAGTGTTAAAACTGCATTAGGGCTTTCTTAAACTTTATCATTTTTTATTACTTTTTGAACGTCTAATTTTCCTGCTCTTGTAATTGAATCATAACCATATTTATTTTTCAAATTATCTAATACATTATCTATTTTTTCTTGTTTTTCATCTTGTTTATTTGAGAAAAAAGATAGTTGTTCTTCATCTTTTCCTTCTAAATTATCTACCCTTACCCCTACAAGTCTTATTGGTTCTTTTTTATACATTTCTATACAAATTTGTTTTGCTGTTTCTAAAATTTCTTTTGTAGAAGAGGTTGCAAATGGTAATTGTTTTTGATGAGAATAGTCTTTAAAATCTTTTGTTCGTAATTGGACATTAACAGTATTAGCAATTAAATTATGTTTCCTTAATCTAAATGATACTTGTTCTGATAATGCTAAAACAATTTTGTTTAATTCTTCAATATTTGTTATATCTTTTGGTAAAGTAACAGAGTTTCCTATACTTTTAGGATCTTCTATTTTATTATTTACTTCTGATTCATCAATTCCATTAGCATAATTCCACATTACTAATCCAAATTTTCCAAATTTATTTACTAAAAAATTTTTATCTGTTTTTGCTAAATCGCCAATGGTTTTTATTCGTAAATTATATAATTTTGGTACTGTTTTTCTCCCTATCATAAATAATTCTGAAACTTGAAGAGGCCACATTTTGTCTTCTATTTCATATTCGTATAAAGTATGAACTTTATTTGGCTTTTCAAAGTCTGATGCCATTTTTGCAAGTAATTTATTACTAGAAACTCCTACATTTACTGTAAAACCTAATTCTTTTTCTACTCTATGATTTATTTCATTTGCTATATCTATTAATTTTCTACCAGATAGATAATGTGTCATATCTAAAAAACATTCATCTATACTAAAACGCTCTATTACATCTGTATATTCTAATAATAATTTATATAAATCGTTAGAATATTTATGAAATACTTTGAAATTAACTGGAAAAACTTCTAATTTATTACATTTTTTTCGTGCAAAATAAATTGGCTCACCTGTTATAATTCCAAATTTTTTTGCTATAGGACTTTTCGCTAAAACAACTCCTGAACGTTTTTGTTCATCTCCTCCTATTATTGAAGGTATTGTTCTAATATCAATAGGATGCCCATTTTTTAACATATTAACAGCAGTCCAAGATAAAAATGCATTATTAACATCTACATGTAGAATTTGTCTTTCCATTTAATATACCTCTTTTTTAAAAACGAACATAAGTTCTTATAAAGAGATTTTATCACGATATTTTTAATATGTCAATTTTTATTTTTTTCTTCTTTACTAGTTCCAATATAGTCATCTATAATACTTGTAAAAATCATTAAATAAGATACTGATATTAAAAAACCTGCTAATACATCACTTGTATAATGTACTCCTAAATAAATTCTGCTTATACCTATTAACAATATTAACAAAGCTAGACAAAAAATAACAGTATTTCTTACTTTTTTATTTTTTACTTTTTTAAATATTAAATAAATTAAAAAACCATAAAAAGCTACACTTGCCATTGAATGACCTGATGGAAAACTATAACCTGATTGATTAATTAATCTATATTCTGTGGGTCTTGGTCTTTGAACAATATTTTTTAATATTTGATTTAATGCTCCAATGATTGCTAAATTAAGAAAAATACAAAACCCAATTTTCTTATTTCTTATAACAATAAATAATATTGTTGCAATAGAAATTAATATTACTACAGAACCGAATTCAGTAATAATTTTTGCTATTGGTGTTATAGAATCAGATATAAAATTTGAAATGATTTTATATCCATAAATATCTTTTCTCATAATATCTTTTTGATATACATCTCCTGTTATCTCTATAAAATATATAATGCAAAAAAATATTATTATCCATTTTAAATTTTTTTTAAAAAATCTCTTTATTTCTTCTGTATTTATTTTCATTTTTCTTTCCTTTATTTTAATTTTATAATTGCATGTATTACTGTTTCATCTTCATTTTTTATTGTTACATAATGATAATCATCTTTTTTTGTGTATATTGCTGTAACTGTTTCTCCAAGCTTTATTTCTTTTTTATATAAAGCTTCAAAATTATTTAGTTCACTAGATAAAGCAATATCTTCTGGTAAAGCTTCTTTTGCAATATCAAAATAATATATATTATGTAAGTGTTTATTTATATCAATTAAATTTCTAGTTATTTTAAATTTAGTTTTACTTATATAATCTTGAGGTTCTACTAATTTTTCTATATCATTTTCTTCAAAAACTTTTGTTTTAGGTTCTAATTCATATTTTTTATTAACCTCTTCTGAAACTCTTACTATTTTTCCTTTATCTATATCTATAAATACCCATTTAGAAGTTGCTATTGCAACTACTTCATTGTATTGATTTCTAACTTCAAAGTCACGAAAAGCATAAAATCTATCAATACACCATGACCATGTTTTTATAGATAATGTATCACATACAAGTGGTCTTTTTTTAACTTCTACTTTCCAAGAAATAAGCATCCATGTTTTTCTAGTTTTATTAATATCTGTAACACCATATCCAGCTATTTCAGAATGAATACCTGCTACATCTACTAAATATCTTAATAAAAAAGTGTTTGTTAATTCTTTATTTATATTTATATCACTTAATCCTACTAAAAATTTATGTTCTACAAACATTTTAATTCTCCGTTTCTTTATTTTAATAGAAAAATTATAACATAATAAATGTATTGTTTCAATATTTTATAAATAAGATTCCCTGACAGATTTCTGTCAGGGTTTTATACATTATATTCATAATAACAATGGTTGAATTTGCTTATTATCTAGTGCATATTCTAAAGTTTTCTTAATGTATGTTGGATCAAATACAACAGAATTTGGTTTTGTAATAGGATTATCTTGTTTAAATGGAACAAAATAATAATGTTTTCTATTTAGTAATCTTCCAATATTTTCCGCTGCACCTGATAGAGCATTATTAGTAGATATAGCAATAACTACAGGTCTTTCGTTTCTTAAATGTGATTTTACTGCCATTGTAACAGGTGTATCTATAATATCATTTGCAAGCTTGGATATTGTGTTTCCAGAGCATGGTGCAATTATTAAAATATCAAACATTTTTTTAGGGCCTATAGGTTCTGCATCTGGTATTGTATTTATGATTTTTTTATTTGTTACTTCTTCTATTTCTTTTATAAAATCTTTTGCATTTCCAAATTTAGTATCTAAATTGTAACTATTAAAACTCATTATAGGAAATACTTCAACACCATCTATTTTTAGTAAATTTTTAAGTTCAATTATAGTTCTTTTAAATGTGCAAAAAGAGCCTGTTAATGCAAAACCAATTTTTTTCCCCTCTAAATTCATTAAACATAACCTCCTTTCTATTATATAAAAAGAACATATTTTCATATGTTCTATATATTTTATGAAATTATGTATACTAAAGTTATAATTAATAAAAAAAATACTCTCTTAAAGTAATAAAGAGAGTATTTTTAGTAATATTATTTTCTTCTTTGTCTATATGCCCAAACCATAATACCAAAAATAATTATGAATAATGGTACAAGAATAACAATAGCAATAACAATTAATAATTGTATTACTGTAGCCTGATATGTTGTTCCTGCATAATCTTTTCTAATAGTTATAAAATTATCTTTATCTCCAATAAAAGACATTGTATTTATAACAAAATCTTTGTTACTATCTAGTCGTGATAAAGGAGTATCACTGTTTAATGCAGATATTTTATAGTCTGATATAAAACTTCCAGTTGCTAATATAGCTAGTTTAGATGTTTGAGAATCAGTATTATCTCCTTCTGTTGAATTTGGTAATGTTTTTGTTAATATTGCTCCAATATCACATTTTCCAATTTCCGCATTTTGTATTGCTGTATTAAGATCAGAAGATAAGTCTGTAATAAAAGCAGATTTTTCAGAAGAATTTAACAAGATTTCTTTAGAAACATTTAATTTCTGTAATTCTTCATCTGATTGAAATTTTAATCTAGCAGAATATGCTAACCACATTATACTATCTGTATATATATCTCTTGTTATTCTATTAGTAGAAGAAACTTCAGGAACAAATATACAAGGATTTTTAGAAAATGCTTTTGTAGAATCTCCTTCTACTATATATCCATTTTGAACTGAAACACCATATTCATTTAAAATTGATTGTATGTTTGGTAAAGATAATGATTCAGATACAGAATCCATTGAAAAATAAATTTCTCCACCTTTATTTATATAATCTTTTATAGGTGCTACTTCAACTTCAAAAAAGTCTTTATTTGGAGACATTATAGCTAATATATCACAATCATCAGGAACAGCTCCAGCAGTAGCTAAATTAATAGTTTCAATTTGGAATGCTTCACTTTTTAAAGAATTAATTAAAGTTGCTAAAGCATTTTCTCCAAATTCTTCATGTCCTTGTACAAAATAAATTTTTGGTTTATTTTCTTCTGTAAGTGATAATATTGAGTTTGTTAATGTTTGTTCTGTAATATCAACATTTTGATATGTTGTATAATCATAAGTTGTAAGTTCACTAGAATCTATAACTTTTTCAGCTTCACCTGATTTTAAAATTAATACACCATAACCATTTTGTAGTCCATATTTTTGAACCATTTCAAGATTATTTTCTTCTGTCAATGTTTCATATACTATTTTATTATTTGCTTTATTATATTTTTTTAATAAATCAAATAAAGTACTTTTTTCAGAGAAACCATATACATAAATTTTAACTTCTTGATTTATATTTGCTAATACTTTTTTTGAAGTATCTGATAATGAATAAATTTTATTTTCTGTAATATCTATTTTTGGTAAACTTGTATTAGTAGCCCATAAGTTTAAAGCAATATATGCTGAAAAAAGTATAATAATAACTAAAAATAATTTTGTACGATTTACCAACCATTTTCTTCTGAAATTTAATGAAAATTTTTCTGAAAATTTTACTGGTTTACCATCTATAACAACTTTTTCTTTTTTTTCTTTTGGCTGCTTTTCTTTTTTGCCCATTTTTTTATATTCCTCCTATTTTATACTTTTTCTTCTTTGTAAAACTATTATTGTAAGTAATATAAATAACAAAGTAAAAGATACAAATGTTATAAGTTCAGAAATTGAAACTAAACCATATGCAAAATTATTAAATTTATTTATTAATGAGAATAATTCAAAAAAATCATTTAAGTAAGGTAAAAACCACATTCCCATAAATACACCAATAGTTATTACAGCTGCAACTATTTGATTTTCAGTAATACTTGAAACAAACATTCCAAAAGAAATATATGCTAAACTTAGTAAAAAGAAACCAAGTAATGTAGAAATTGCAATAGTAAAAGAAGGATTACCAAAAAATTTTAAAATTGCAAAATACATAAGTGTTAGTAATTCTGTAATTATCATTACAATAGCTGCTGCAAAAAATTTTCCTAATACAATAGTTGTTATACTTCTTGGAGAAGTTAATAATAATTGTTCAGTTCCGTTTTTCCTTTCTTCAGCAAACATTCTCATTGTTAAAAGTGGAACAATAAAAGTTAATATTGTTGAACCATTACTAAATAAATATTCAAAATTAGTTAACCCATAACGAAACAAATCCATAAAAAATATACTAAAAATTAATAAGAATAATCCTATAAAAATATATCCCATTGGAGTTAATAAATAACTTTTTAATTCTTTTTTTATTATAGCTAACATTATTTATCCCCTCCTTTTATTTCATCATCATCATTATTATTTTTTTTCGCTTTTTTAGCTTCATTTTTAGCTTCTTTATTAGCTTTTTTTCTAGCTTTTTCTTCTTTTTTTGCTTGTTTTCTCTTTAATTTTTCTTCTTTTAAGTAATTTTCTTCTTCTCTTAATTCTTCTATTTCTTTTTCATATTGCATTTTATTGATTTCTTTTTGACTATATTCTTGTCTATTTTCTACAAGTTCTATAAATGCTGATTCTAATGAAACTTCATTCTTTTTCATTTCTAATATAGCAATATCATTTTTTGCACAACTTGAAAAAATTAGTTTTCTTATGTCTGTATCTGTATTTGTTTCAATTGTGTATTCTTTACTTTTATCTTCATTTTCTTTTATTAATTTTATATCTGTAATTTCACTAATTTCATCTTTAATGCTAGGAAATTTATTATTAATATCATCCACTACAATTTTTAAAGTAATATTTTTGGTTGTATTATTTTCAAGATTTTCTGGAGTATCAACTGCTATAATTTCCCCTTTATCTATAATAATTACTTTTTGACATATTTGACTTATTTCTGAAAGAATATGAGAACTAATTAGTACAGTATGATCTTTTCTAAATGATTTGATAAGTTCTCTTATTTCTATAACTTGTTTTGGATCTAAACCTACTGTTGGTTCATCAAGGATTAATATTTTAGGATTTCCAACTATTGCTCCTGCGAAACTAACTCTTTGTTTATATCCTCTAGATAAATTTTTGGTTAGATTGTTTTGTACTTTCTCTAAACCAGTACTTTCAATAACTTTCTGTACGGCTTCTTTTAATTCTTTCTTTGGTATTAATTTTAAGCTTCCCATATAAGTTATAAATTCTTTAACTGTTAAATCATGGTATAAAGGTGTTCCTTCAGGCATATATCCTATTTGAGATTTCACCTTTTTTGTGTTTTTCTCTATGTCGTAGCCTTCTACTATTATTTCACCTTCTGTAGGATCAATGAAACCTGTAATCATATTCATTGTTGTAGTTTTTCCAGCACCATTACGACCTAAGAAACCAACTATTTCGCCATCTTGAATTTCAAAATTGATATTTCTAACAGCATAGAAATTACCATATTTTTTAGTAACATTTTTTACCTCTATCAAGGTTTTCCCCTCCTTCATAATATTTTAAGTGAATTTTATATATATAACCTTAAAATAATATTAAAATTATTTCAAAATTAAATAACTAATTTAGCTATTAATGCTTTAATTTTAATGCCTTGTTCTGTAAACATTTTTTCGTGTTCAGTAATAATATTTTCTCCAAATATTGGTTCATTATGTAAGTCATATGTTTTTGAAATTATTTGAAAATTAGATTCTGAAAAGTATTCTTGGCTTACTTCAAATAATTCGTCTGAATCTGTTTTAAAATAAATTTCTCCATTTTCACATAAAAATTGTTTATATAAATTTAATTGCCTAGTATGAGTTAATCTTCTTTTATTATGTTTTTTCTTAGGCCATGGATTGCAAAAATTAATGTATATTCTATTTATACTATCTTTTTTGTCAAAAACCTCTAAAATTTTTTCAGCATTTGCTCTTATTAAAAATAAATTTTCAGGATTTTCAAAATTATAAGCTTGTTCAATATTTCTTTTTGAAAGGCCAAGCATTGCTTCTATCATATCTACAGCTATATAATTTATGTCCTTATTTTTTGAAGCAAGTGTAGATATAAAAAGACCTTTTCCACAACCTATTTCAATATGAAGAGGTTGCAGTTTTTTAAATTTTTCATTCCATTTTCCTTTAAATTGAGTTGGATTATCTATATAAAATTTAGAATTTTCTAATTCTTCTTTTGCCCATTTTTTTCTTCTTATTCTCACTATGTATAAAATATATCCTTTCTAATGTTTTTTATATGTATCTGTATATAATTTATCCCTTTTTTCTATTATTCCATTTCTACTGTATGCTCTGTAAGATTCAACTACTAATGAACTATTTGTAGATTTTATAATTTTTGTATCTATAGATAAATCATATATATCATCTTCTGTATGTAATCCATATATATTTACTGTTGCAATTCCACCACTTACAGAAGCTTCTATTTTTATAGGATAATTTCTTCTATTTTTAAATTTAAAATCTGTTGAACCCCATACAACAGTAGCATCTTTACCTGGCTCAGAATAAGAAGGAACAAACATATGATTTCTTCTTTGTTCAATTTCCATATTAGCTTCGATAGCTGCATTATACAAAGTTGTAGATATTTGACATATTCCTCCACCTAGCCCATCTACTACTTCTCCATCTTGATAAATTGATGCTTCTTTATAACCAGCAGAAATTGTTCTTTTTCCTACAACTTTATTGTAAGAAAAAATCTCTCCAGGCATTATTACTGTTCCATTAATTTTACTAGCTGCTAATCGAAGATTTGTTGTTCTATCTTTATTTCCAGTATTGTATTTTGTAGAATATGAACCAACTAAATCTGGAAATGCTTCTTTTCCTAAATCATTTACTGTAATATCAGCTTTAGTAAAAATTAATTCAATAGCATATTCTTCAAGATTAGGATTCCTTTCTATTTGCTTTTTGGCTTCTTCTATATTAAAATCTATACCTGTTACATCAGGAAATACAGCATAAGGTTCTGTTGTAAAATATGCATTTTCGACTTCTCTATATACATCATTATGTATTGCTTCAATATCTATTGGTTTAGGATATTGAATATAAGTTGGTATAGAAATATATTTATTTGTATAAGAAATATCTTGAATTGCATCTATAATTTCCTTTTTTAATTCATCAACTTCAATTCCAGCACCATTAACTCCATTAGTTATGATTAGATTGTCATCTTCTATATAATAAGCATATTCTTTTAGTTGATCTGGTAAATTAGACTCTATTGATTTAATGTAAGAAGTTAATTCTTCGTTATTATATCTTAATATAGGTTCAATATCAATATTTGTCATAAGTACTGATATATATTGATTTATATCTTTAAAGAAATTTCCAGTTTTTGCAATATTTAAAGCATAATTAACAGAAGATTCTATATCAAATTTTGCTTCTATTTGTTCTACTTCAAGATAATAAATATGATTTTCATATTTAAGTTCTATATGATCATTCATTTGTTTCTTTAATTCAGAATTAACTAATTTTATAGCTTCATTTTTTGTTAAGCCTGAAACATTAATACCTTTTATATATACGCCAGTTTGTATAACATCACTGTTTTGTTGAAAATTATAAAACATGATGCTACTAGCAATTAATATTCCTAAAACTATTGCTAATAATGTTACAAATATTACTATTATATTATCATGTTTAAACATTTTTAAAATTTTTTTACTATTTCCCTTAAATATTTCAAAATCTGGCATATAGCACCTCAACATTTTTCTTTTGAAATTTCGTTTATATTATATTGTAAAAAAAGTGATAAATCAATATTTTTTATAAAACAAAAGAGAAAATTATTTTTAATTTTCTCTTTAAAATTTTATTTTAATTTTTCTTCTACTAGTGAATGATCACTATTATCACTTTCATCTTTTGTTACTATAAAACCTGTAGCTATCGGCCTTGTTTTATGAGCACCTGTACTATCAATTGGATCATTAACAATTGTGTTATTAACTACTAAAACACTAGATGTTCCACCATCTAAGTTTGCTGCATTATAGGCTCCATAGTTTTTCATAATTTTTATTAAATCATCCATATCAGCTCCTGGTTTTGTAGCAGTTCTTCCATCTAAAACTAAAAATAATACGATTCCATCTTTTCTTTGACCTATAGCTGTTCTAGGTGCTGTACCCCAACCACCATTACCAAGTACTGCTGAAGCTTTACCATTTACAATTAAATAAGGTCCAAATGTAACTGCATCACGTATTCCTTGTTTTTTTGCTTGAGTTACTGACATTTTTCCTAATACAAATTTATCATCTTCTGTAAATCCTATTATTCCACCAGATCCATTATAACTTTTTGAAGTTACATATTTTCCATCACATACAGTAATGCCTAAAGGTGAGCCTCCTGTACTATTAAAGTTTGGATCATCAAAACCTCCACCATTAATAGCAATTAAAGCATCATTATTTTTTGCCATAGTTGTTAGATATTGTCCAGTTTTACCTAAACCAGATGTTGCAACAGTTTTTACTCTAGAAGGTTCATATACTGCAACTAAATATCCATCAAATTTTTTCTCAGAGATTTCTATTATTTTATAATCATTATTTTTTTCATCTCTTTCCAAAATTTGCTTTTCATATTCGTTTGCATATTCTTTTTTACCAGAAGAATTATTAGTAGTAATTGCATTTACATCTGTTGTTTCATTTATTTCTACTACTTTATTTTTATCTAATATGTAAGCTATGGTTTCATCATCATAAAACCATGTAGCAAAATATTGATGTGTCATTGTAGTCATTGCTGTTGTTACTAACCATTCTCTAAAACCCTTATATGGACCATATAGTAAGAATAAAACTAATATTATTCCTATTGTTCCAAGTGAGAACAATACAGTAAATATTCTTGATATTATTACAAAAGATTTTTTTTCATTATTATTTTTTTCTGATTGAGTTTCAGTTCTTGGTTTTCTTCTTCTTTTTTGTTTTTCAGCACTATTACTAGGCTTTTTTTCTATTGTACTACTTCTCATTTAGTTCGTCCTTTCTTGCATTTAATTCACGATATATATTTTACATGAAAATGATGTTTTTGTCTATATAATTTTGTAGATTTTAATAAAATAAAGTATATAATTGTCTATTTTAAAAAATTAATTCTTTCAAAATTGTAAACTGGAATTGCTTCTCTTTTATGTTTTGAAATTTTATTTCTTTTTTCTATTTTTTCAATTACCTCTATATCAGTTTTTCCTGTTTCAATATATTCTTCAATTTGTTTGTAAGTAATTCCCATTTTTTCTTCGTCAGTTTGATTTCCTAACCCATCATTAGGTGCTTTATTTATTATTCTATCTGGTACTCCTAAATATTTTCCAATAGCTAACACTTCAGAAACAGTAAAATTTGCTATTGGATTAAAATCAGATGCATTGTCTCCCCACTTTGTTGTATAACCAACCATTGCTTCACACAGATTTCCTGTACCTATTACTAAATAATTTAATGTTTGAGCAATACTATATAATGTGGTCATTCTTAACCTAGGTTTAATGTTGATTTTTGCTTCATTAGAAATTTTTTCTATCATTGAGTTATTTAATGAATTTTCCAATTCACTATAAGTATTTGTTAAATCTACTTTTATAAATGGAACATTAAAAGTTTCTGCAACAAGCTTAGCATCTTCAAAATCAGTATTTGCTGAATTACAAGGCATAGCAACTGTAACTACTCTATCTTGTCCTAATGCCTTTGTACTCATTGCTATTACTGTAGCAGAGTCTTTACCACCACTATTTCCTACAACTACACCTTTTGCACCTGCTTTTTCAACATAATCCTTTATCCAGCTGATTGCATTTTCAGCTTCTGTAATTAATTTTTCTCTATCTAACATATAAATTTTGTATGATATATTAAATATATCATACACTCCTCTCTTTTATTCTGAAACTTTAGTTTTAAATATTTTATTTTTTATTTTGTTTAAAAATTTAAAAATATATTCATCTTTTAAAATTATAAGTGTTATTATATATGTTGTTGCACCAAAAACAATTTGAAGTATAATTGATATTATATTTTTTAAGTATTCTTTGTTTAAAACTAACTTAATAGCTAGATTATTTATAGAGTTTGCTATAAAGTTCATATTTAACATTACTCTTACTATAAAACATACTCCAAACATTATAATTGCAGAAATAAAATATTTTTTTGCTAATTTCAATAATTTTTTAAAACTGATATTATTTTTTATGTAATTAAATTGAATTATATCTACTATTAATTGAGATAATACTGTTGCTATGGCTGCTCCAACTGATTTATATAAATTTATTAAGATATAGTTAAAAATAAAATTTACTATAACACCAATAGTTACAGAAGTTGTATACTCTTTTTGTCTTTTTGTAGGTAATAAATATTGTGTTCCTGTAACATTTGCTAATCCCATTAAAAGAATCATTGGACTTAATAAATATATAATTAAATTTACTTTATCATATCCTGAACCGAAAAATACTGGTACAAATGCTTTAGAAATACTTATAATTCCTAATATTATTGGAAATGATAAAAAGAATGTAAAGTTAAATGACATATGCATATATTCTTTTATTTGTTTATTATCATTATTTGCAAACGCATTGGCCATTCTAGGTATCATAACAACTCCTAAAGAGTTAACAATAGTTAGTAGTAATCTTATTACTTTATGACCTTGTTCATAATACCCTGTTTCAGCTTTATCTGTTACTAGCCATCCTATCATAGTTGTATCTAATATATTGTATATTTGATTTGCTATTTGAGGAATAAATAATAAAACTATATGTGGTATATGTCTTTTTATATCTATATTTGTTACTTTTATTCCTTTCATATATTTAGGTAAATATAACCATAATGATAAATTACCAAGTAAATCAGCTAATGAATAAATTAAAGTAAATTTTGCTAAATCTTCTTTTGTTTTTACTAATAAAAACACTAATGATACACTACAAAGTCTTACTAAAACATTTCTTGTAACTGTTCGTTTAAATTCTTCCATTCCCTGAAAGAACCAACTTATATCAAATGCAGCAGCTAATAATTCTAGTAATAAAATTTGATAATATATTTGATATTGAGAACCACGAATAAAAAGAAAATAATAAAGAATAATTGCTATTGATATTGTTAAAAATCTAAAGCTTATTATTTCAAAAAAAATCTTTTTCCTTAAAGTTTTATTTTCTTGAGCATATGCTATTTCTCTTTGGCCATATAAAGCAATTCCTAGTGATCCAAAAAGTATAAAATACGTAACTATTGCATATGTATAACTATAAATTCCAATTCCTTCTGCACCTAATACTCTGGATAAATATGGTGTTGTAATAAAAGGTAATATAAGTATTAAAACTTGATATACCATATTATATATGTAATTCCTTGTTATACTTTTTTTTGCCATAAATTTATATGTAATACTCCTTATTATATTTAGATTTTTTGGTTTTATCTATAAACCTTCTACCCATTTGTTTAAATCTTTTCTTTTTTTAAAAATTAATATTTTATTTTTTTCTATATCTTTTAAATTTTCTACTATATATTTTCTTTTTGTTTTATTATATTTTAATACATAAAAGAAAAACGTTTTATCCATTTTTTCTTTGCAACCAGGTATTTCCTGCTTTTCTTTACCTCTATTTTTTATCCATCTACTTAAAATACCTTTTAATTGAGCAAAAGTAGAATAATCTAACCAAATAATTAAATCTGCAACTTTAGCTCTAATATTTAAGGTTGATTTATAAGTCCCATCAAAAATCCATTTATCTTTTTTAACTATATTTAATATTATTTTATCTCTTTCATTTTCGTCTCTAATTTTCCAATTTTTTAAGTGATGGATTCCATCAATATGTGTAACTTCAATATTATAAATTTTAGATAATTTTTTTGCTAAAGTAGTTTTCCCTGTGCCAGGACCCCCTATTATTATTATCTTATTATACATATATTATTTTCCTTTAAAAGATTTCTTATATATATTATCACTATCTAATTAAATTTACAATATTAAAAATTTAACTATTTGTTTCCAAATTTATAATAATAATTTTTTACATCATTTAAAATATTTTCCAAATATACTACCTCATTTTTATCATTAATTATTATCATATTAGGATATGTCATCATCATTTTTTCATCTGAAAAAGTATTTGCAAAATATTTAACTTTTTTACTATCTATTCCATTAATATTTATATTATATTCATTTGCAACTCTTACTAAAAAAGCATCTAAAGCATAACATGTGATTGCTCCATCAATAGTCATAAATAAAGTTATTACTACAATAGTTAATTTCAAAAATAAATTTGATACTTTTTCTGTTACAAAATCAATTGCTTTATCTAATTTTGGATTAACATATTTAATTAAAATAATAGATAAAAATCCCCATAAAATAGCATAATATAAGCATGTTCTTCCATTTATATTAAGAAAATCATTAGAATAATCCCACCATTTTACATGTAAAAATAACTCACCTATATAACTAGATAAATATTCTACTGTACAGCCTACTAAAAGTCCATAAATAAATAATTTAATATTGTTATTTTTATATTTATTTAAAGTAAATATTAAACATATTGCTGCTATTCCATAAACAATGCAAAAAGGTCCATATAAAAAACTTTGTCTACTTTCCAACATCCCTTTTGTAAAAATTGCATATAAAGTTTCTATGAAAAAACCTGCAATACTATAGATTATAAAATAAATTAAAATTTTCCAAAAAATACTTTTCTTCATGAAAATTATTATTGGCAAATTTTTCTTTTTTATACAAAAAGAAGCTAATTAAATTAGCTTCTTTATTAAAATTAAACTTAAGGAGTTTGACTCGAAGTATCTTGTGGAGGAATTTCTTGATTTTCTTGTCCTCCGGGATTTTCAGAATTTCCAGGGTTTGGAGTTTCTGGATCTTTATTTTGATCTTCACTACCACTTGGATTATTTGGATCTGTTTCTGGTGTGGGTTCAGGATCAACAGGTGGTGGTTTTTGATTATCATCAGGATTTGTAACCTCTGGTTTAGTAGTATTTGTTTCTGGAGCTGGTTTTTCTGAAACATCAGGATTTTTAGAATTTGTATCTGTTGTAGTATTTGTAGTATTAGTATTTTTTACTGTATTTTCAACAATTGGATTAGATGGTTGAGTAACAGTATTTGTACTTGTAGGTTGTTGTTGTTCAACTGGTTTTGTAGTATTAGTATCTTTTTCAGAAGAGGTTGTACTTCCTGAAGATTTAGCTGGTACTTGTATTTTACCTGAATAGTGTTTACTTAATTCTTTTTCATCTAATCCTAAATTTCCAATTAATTCACCCATTAATTTTTTTGTTTCAGATGAACTTGCTCTATAAAAAGATAAGTTATTTAACATTGCTGATGAACCAGGTAACTGTTCCATTACTAAATTATCTGTATTAAATTTTAAACCATAAGGTATATATCCTATTACCTTAGATATTGAAAAATCTGTTTCTAAATTAGCGAAAACAGCTTCTGAAATAGATTTTAGTTTAGAAACACTGTTTACACTTATTAACTGTTTAGCAACAGCTTTTATGAATTCTCTTTGAGTTCTCATTCTACCATAGTCATTATCACCATAACTGCTTGGATAAGATGTTCCATTATTATTATGTCTAAATCTTAGTAATTGTTCAGCTTTATTTTTATCTATTTTTTGTAATCCTTTTTTTAGGTGAATGTGTAAATTTTGAGTAGGATCATCATAATTCATATCTATTGGTACATCAAATTCAACTGCACCTATTGCTTCAACAATAGCAGGTAAAGCAGTATTTTTTACTATAACATAGTTATCTATATTAACACCAGTAAGTCTTTCAACAGCTTCTACTGTTTTAGAAACATCTTTTTGGTATAAAGCATTTATTTTGTCATATCCACCGCGCAGTAGCTTCATTTTTTCCAATAAAAGTATCTCTTGGAATAGAGAGCATAAATGCTTGTTGAGTTTGAGGATTATATCCAGCAAGAATAATAGTATCTGTAAGCTTTGCTGATATATCCTCACTTATTCCTAATATTAAAACAAATATTGGATCATCATTTCCTAAAACATCACTGGCTACATTAAGCACTGCTTCTGCAATATTACCATCTGCTTTATAAATATATACTCCAAATACTACACCTATTGTTATTATAAATAACAATATTATAGTAGCAACAATAATTTTCTTCTTTTTTGACCATTTCTTTTTAGGCTTTTTTTCTTTTTTGTTTTTTGTTTTTTTTCTTTTTTGTTCATCTATTCTTGCTCTTCTTCTTCCTGTTCTTCTATGTTCAATTTCTTCATTTTGAGAGTTAACATCTATTGTTATATATTCATTTTCATTATTGTTTATTCTTAAATTATCATTATTTTCTTTCAAATTTTTTACCTCTTTATTACTTTTTTATCTTTCGAGTCATATAGAAAAAATTAATCAAGGATTTTATCTAACTCTTTTTTTATATTATCTTTTTCTAAATCTTTTCCTATGAAGACTAGTTTTATTATTCTATCTCCAACTTCTGCATCCCAATTTTTTAATATTTCTGGGTTTTCTTTAATCAAATCATTTTTTTCATTTTCTGGAGCTGATGCTATCCAAAGACCTCCTTCACTTATTTGCATTTGATTACCAGCTTGTTCAAAAACATAAGACATATCAGTTTCATCAGAAAACCAAAGAATACCTTTGCATCTAATTATATTTTTTTGCCATTTAAAGTTAACAAATTCTTCAAATTTTGATCTATTAAAAGGTTTGCGTCTTGTATATACAAATGTACCTATTCCGTATTCTTCAGCTTCACCTTCATCATGGTGATGATGGTGATGATGTTCTTCATGATGTTCATGTTCATGCTCGTCCTCATCATCTTCTTCATTATCATCTCTTTCAAGTTCTTGAACCCATGCTGGTGAAGATGCTGCTTTTTCAAAATCAAAATTATTTGTATCTATAATCTCTTTAACATCTACTTTTGCATAATTTGTTTCAATTATTTTTGCAACAGGCTGTAGTGCTTTAATAACAGCCTTTATTTGTTTTAATTCTTCTTCTGATACTTCATCAACTTTATTTAAAACAATTGTATTACAAAATTCTATTTGTTGAATTAATAAATTTTCAATATCTTCTTCATCAATATTTTCTTGTACTAATTTTTCTCCTGAACCGAACTCATAAGCAAGTCTAGCAGCATCTACTACTGTTACTATATTATCTAATCTGCAAATTTTTGGAAGTCCATATTGCTCTGTTTGTTCTGAAAGTACTGTAATTGTTTGAGCAATAGGCATTGGTTCACAAATTCCACTTGCTTCTATTAATATATAATCAAATTTTCTTGTTTTTATCAAATCAACAATTTGTTGCATTAAATCAACTTTTAAAGTACAACATATACAGCCATTGCTTAAAGGAACTAAGTTGCTATCTTTTTCTTTTACTATTCCTCCTTTTTGAATTAATTCTGCATCTATATTTACTTCACCTATATCATTAACTATAACAGCAACTTTATAACCTTCTTGATTATTTAATATATGATTTATTAAAGTTGTTTTACCAGATCCTAAATATCCTGTTAAAAGTGTAATTGGTATCATTTTTTCCTCCTATTTGTTAAAATTTACATTATTATTATACACTTAAAATCTTCTCTATTCAATAATTTTAAGAATATTTTATGAATTTACTGATATTAATTTTCCTTTACATTTACCACATCTATATTTTTTTTCAAAATTTTTACAAATCCTTTGCCTAAATAAACTGTATTACAATTACTACATATAAATTTATATCTATATTTAGTATTTTCTGTATATTCTAAATTGCTTTTCATATAATCTTCTTGTTTATTTCCTAATCTTGAAATATTATATCCTAATTTATTATTAATTGTTTCAGCATAATATTTAAAAATTTTTCCATGATTATTACAATTTGGAATACAATGAATTAATTCATGTATTATTGTATTTTTTATTATACTATCATTAAGTTCTAAAACCCACCTACTTATTTCAATAGAATATTTATTATTTTCTAATTTACAACAACCATATCTTTTATTATTTCTTTTTGAAATTGAAATATTTATATTGCAATTTGTAAAATCTATATTTATTGAATTTAATTCATTTATACATTCTTTATATAATTTATTTAATTTTTCTTCCATATTAATCTCTTTTAGAAATTTTGATTTTTAGCATTATCAAATATTTCATGCATTTTTAAATTTACTTTCTTTAAAGAAACTGGTTTTAAATCTGCATTTGTAAAACAGTGTTTTGTCTCTCCTGTAAGAACTAGTTGACCTGTTTGCTTGTTTGTAATTTCATATTGCATACTTATTTTTACTCCAGTATATTCTTTTATTTTTACATTTATTTCTATTATATCGTCAAATTTTGCAGGATGCTTATATGTACAATTTACTCCTAAAACTGGTATCATTATCCCTTCACTTTCTAATATACTATATGGTAATCCCATTTTATCCATATAGTATATTCTAGCTTCTTCTAAAAATCTTATATAATTTGAATGATGTACAACTTGCATTCCATCTGTTTCATAATAATTTATTCTTCTTTGATATATCATTTCTTCTCCTTTATAATTCAAATATATTGGCTTTTAAGATTAATTTTGAAATTTTACTTTTTTCATCTAAAGAAATTGACCAAATACTCCCTGTAATTGATTTTCCTTTTATATATTCCTTTTTGGGTTTTCCAATAATTTTACTTAATTGTTTTTGTAATTTTACATTATTTGTATAAATAGATAAAAAGTTTTCATCATATAAAACATTTATTGTTGTTTCCATTTCTGCTTTTAGTGGTTCCTTGTATTTTTTTCCCATTAAAATCATCCTTTTTTATTATTATCTTACTCACTTTTATCTTTTGTTTAAATATTCATTAGATATATTTCTTATTATTTCTATCTTTTTCTCTATATCATCATTTTTATAAGAAAATTTATTTAATATCTTGTTTATAAAATCATTTTCTTTAATTTCATTTAAAGAATATTCAAAATTAATATCAAAAATAAATGCAATTAATGATATAACTCCATCTAGTTTAGTAGGATTTGCTTTATTTTTTATAGGTTTTTTATTACTAAATGTTTTAAAATATTCATCAGAAAGCTCAGAATTTTTTATTAAATTTATTTCTTCTTCTGTATTCCAAAAAATAGTTACAGCTTCAAAAAAAATATCTAGCTTGTCTGCATCTCTTATAATTTTTGAAAATAATAATTTATTATTATCTAATCCATCTTCTATTTTAAATTTATTATGATTTCTTATAGCTGTTTTTATAATTTCGTCATATTTATCATCATCAATAAATTTTCTTATAAAATTGTCATTACTTAAAATTTCAGCTCCTAAATCTCCATGGTCAATACTCTTTAAATCTGAAAAAGTTTTATAAATTCTCATTTGTTCAAATCTAGCTATATCATGTAATAAGCCTATTAGAGTTGCAAGTTTAATTTCTTCTTCTTTTAAATTTAAATATTGAGCAATTTTTTTGCTATATTCCATTACCCTTATAGAATGATTTATTTTTCTAGTTATACGAGAATTATTAGTATCATAATTTGAAGTATATATAAGAAATTCCTGTTTTATCATTTTTCTTATTTGCCTCTGTAATTACAACTCCATAGCCGTGAGTATATTGA
>CANQEX010000032.1 GCA_947596225.1 uncultured Clostridia bacterium
ACCATTTATTATTGATTGGGAAGCAAGTGGATACATAAATCCAACTATTGAATTAATACAAGTTGCTTGGTATTGGTCTGGTGGAGATGTAGAAAATTTAGACTATAGGAAATTTGAAATAGTAGTAAATAGTTATAAAAAACATTCTAAAAAGGAAATTGATAAAAATATTGAAAAATTAATATATGCAGATATATATAGTGGGCTTGAATGGTTAGATTATAATTTCAAAAGGTCATTATGTATTGAAAATATTTATAAACAAGATGAAATAGAATTAGCAGAAAATGAGATTATACAGTCTATAGGAGAAATTAAATATAATGTTAGTCAAATGAATACAATAATTAAAGTAATGAAAAAAGAATAAAAACATGCTGTAAAGGAGACAAGTATATGGCAAAAGTTTATTTGGTATGTGGAAAAATTTGTAGTGGTAAATCATACTATTGTAAAAAATTAAAAGAAAAAGTGAATAGCGTTATACTATCACCAGATGAAGCTACATATGATTTGATTCGAAATGAGCAAGGCGAATTTTATAATGTGTTTTGTGACAGATTATTAAATTACTTAAATAAAAAAGCAGTAGAAATTGTAAATGCAGGTGCAAATGTAATATATGAAAGAGGTTTATGGAATAAAGCTGAAAGAGATAATTTAAAACAATTTTTCAAAGAAAAAAATATTGAAACAGAACTTCATTATATATATGTGTCAGATGATGTTTGGAAAAAACGAATAGAAGAAAGAAATAAAAGAGTAAAAGAAGGCAAAGGTGGTTCGGAATTTTATTTAGATGAAGGATTAATGAAAAAAATGCTTTCTAAATTTGAAGAACCAACTAGAGATGAAGTAGATGTTTGGTATGACAATAATAATTAGTATAAACAAATTGGAGAAAAGAAAATGAAATTAAATATGTTAAAATATCCAGAAATAAGAGAATATTTAAAAAAGAATGATAGTTTATTAATTCCAATTGGAACTTGTGAACAACATGGACCACACTTACCATTATGTACAGATACAATAGTAGCTGAAAGAATGTGTGATGAAATTTCAAATAAATATGGAATTTTAGTTGCTCCAACAATCAATTATGGAGTAAATTTGCCATTAGATAACAAAATAATGACTGGAACTACAGGTATTACATATGACATATTAAAAGAAACTTTAAAATGTATTACAGAATATTGGAAGATGCAAGGTTTTAAACATTTTTTTGTTGTTTCATGTCATGGTGATATATTTCACATAAAGGCATTAAATGATGCAAGTGATAGTGTGGAAGTTATAGAAACATATGAAGTAGAGCAAAAAGATTTATTAGAAAAACAAATATGTACAAGGCATGCATGTGAATCAGAAACATCAGTAATGTTATATTTATATCCGGAATTGGTTGACATGAGCGTAGCAAAAGATTTTGATATATCAAATGATACATTTATGCCATATTTAGAGCATAAAAAGGATGCACCTATAGATGGATACATAGGAAATGTAGGGTACTCTACATTTGCATCTAGAGAAAAAGGAAAAATAATTTATAAAAGAATGATAGAAAATTTAGAAAAAGTGATAAAAAATAGTTATTAGAGAATTTAAAATATAAAGAAATTTAATTAGGAGATTATAAAATGGAAAATTATAAAAGACCAGTTAATACATTATTTATGCTAATGTCATTAGATGGAAAAATTAATAGTGGTGATAGTGATGAATTAGATGTTGATAGAGATTGGTGTAAAATAGATGGAGTTAAAGAAGGATTACATCAGTATTATGAAATTGAAAAAACAACAGATTGGTATTCATTAAACACAGGAAGAGTGATGGAAAAAATAGGTGTAAATGATAGAAAAGACAAACCAGAAAAAATAGATTGTCGATTTATAATTATAGATAGAAAGCCACATATAAATGAAAATGGTATAGAATATTTGTGTAATTGGGTTAATATGTTATTTTTAGTTACAGATAACAAAAATCATCCAGCTTACAAATTATTAGAAAAATTTGATAATTTAAGAATAATTTATTATGAAAATATAGAATTATCAAGAATGATGGAAGATTTAAAAAATAATTATGATATAGAAAGAATTACTATTCAATCTGGAGGAACTCTTAATTGTGAATTTTTAAGGAAAAATTTAATTGACTATGTAAATATAGTTATAGCTCCAATTTTAGTGGGTAGTGCAACAACTAATACTCTAATTGATGGAAAATCTATATCAAAAGTAGAAGAATTAAACAAATTAAAAGCATTAGAATTGATTGAAACACATGTGCTTCAAAATTCGTATATACAATTAAAATATAAAGTATTAAATTAGAAGAACAAATTTTTTTAGAAGTATTAAAAGAAAGTAATTTAATGAGGAAAATAAATGGAAAAAATAGCAATAATATCTGATATACATAGCAATATAACAGCTTTTAAAACTGTTTTGGATGATATACATAATAGAGGAATAAAAAGAATTTTTTGTGCAGGAGACTTAGTTTTAAGAGGGTCTTCACCATGTGAAGTTGTAGATATAGCAAGGAAAGAATGTGAAATTTTTGATAATGTAGAAGATAAAATGAAATTATTTGAAGATGAGCATGGAATAGTTCCGGATATAGTTTTATATGGAGATATTCATATACAATATATGCAGAAGTTTTTTAACAAAACTCTTATTAATGTTGGTAGTGTTGGAAATGTGGTAGAGAATGTAAATCATGATGAAAATATAAAAGATATGTCTGAAACTACACAAGCATATTATACAATATTAGAGGGTGATTTTGGAAAAAAACAGAGGAGCTCTTTTTCTATACAATTTGTGAGATTACCTTATGATATAAATAAAGAGATTGAAATTGCAAAGCAAAATGGTAGCCCTAGTCTAGAAAATTATATATATATGTACCTAATACAATTAGTGGTGATGGAGAAGAATTAGACTGTTACGTATTAGGGGTATTTGAGCCAATAGATTTTTTTGTGGGAAAATGATTTAATCATATAGATTCCCTTACAAAAATGTAAGTTTTATGTAAGATAAATCGATAAGTAAATAATAACTTTAAATATATAATAAGAATAGAAATCTTAAGCAAATCTTAATCGAATCTTAAGTGTTTATTAATTATTTTATTATAAGATAATTAAAAATTCATAATGTATGGAGTATTAAAATGAGCAAAAAAAATATATTAAAAAAAGTTATTGTATTATTTTGGTTATTTATAATTGCCAGTATTATAGGTTATATACTTGAAATGTCAGTTGTTTTTTTTCGAAAAGGATATTTTGAAACAAGGCAAGGTCTAATATATGGACCATTTATTCAAGTTTATGGTATGGGTGCAATTATATATTACATAATATTAAATAAAATTCATGTGGAGAGTAATATTAAAGTATTTTTTATTACTGCAATATTAGGAGGGATAACAGAATATATTTTTTCTTTTTTTCAAGAAAAAATTTTTGGAACAATATCTTGGGACTATAGTTATTTGCCATTTAATATAAATGGTAGAACTAGTTTGTTACACTGCTCTTATTGGGGGATTGCAGGAATTTTATATGTACAATTATTAAATCCATTAATAGATAAATTAGAAAAATATGTAGATAACAAATATTTTAAAATAATTACTGTAATATGTGCAATATTTATAATATTTGATATAGGAATATCAAGTATGGCTGCAGTAAGACAAAAAGAACGTAGAAATAACATTAATGCAAAAAATAAAATAGATATATTTTTAGATAAATATTATCCTGATGACTTTATAGATAATATTTATAAAAATAAAAAAGAAGTTTAAGTTAGTTATATATTATTAGGAGAATAAAAATGATAATAGAAAGTAAAAGATTAATTTTAAGAAATTGGAAAGATGAAGATATTGATGATTTAATTGAAGGGCTTAATAATATAAATGTTTCAAAATGGTTAGCTGGAGTACCATTTCCATATACAAAAAATGACGCTAAAAATTTTATTGAAATAACAAAAAGCCAAGATGAAAAAACAAAAATATTTTTTGCGATAGTTTTAAAAGAGAATAATAAAGTAATAGGTGGAACTGAATTAAGAAATATAAATAAGAAAGATGGAACTGCGAGTGGTGGTATATGGTTAAATGAAAAATACCAAAAAAATGGATATGGTATAGAAGCTTTTTCTGCTAGAATAAAATATGCTTTTGAGGTATTGGGATTAAGAAGAATTGAAAATGGATACTTTGCTAATAATGAAAAGTCAAAAAAAATGCAAGAGAAACTTGGATATAAATATGAAGGAATAAGAAGAAAAAAATATTTATGTTTAGCAACTAATGAATATGTGGATGAATGTATTACAGGTTTATTAAAAGAAGAATTTATAGAATGGAATGATGAGAAGTTTTAAGTATAAAAGGATGATATTGGTATGGAAGAAATAATTTTTGTAACACACAATAAAGGAAAAGCAAAATCAGCTGAAAGATATTTTAAAAATATAAAGTTTAGTACATATGAGTTTGAATTAGATGAACCTAGAAGTGATGATATAAAGAAAATTGCAACTGCAAAAGTAAAACAAGCATATGAAATTGTGAAAAAACCGTGTATAGCATTAGATACAGGCTTTTTTATAGAAGAATTAAATGGGTTTCCAAAAGCATTTGTTAATTTTTCGTTAGATACAATAGGAATTGAAGGTATTTTAAAATTAATGGAAGGAAAGAAAAATAGAAAATGTAGATTTGAGGAATGTTTAGCATATCATGATGGTAAAAAAATACATTATTTTTATGGTAGACATCCTGGAAATTTAGCAAATAAAATTCAAGGAAAAGATAGAGAAGAAAAGTGGTCAGATTTATGGTATATATTTAAACCAGAACATTTTGAAAAAACACTTGCAGAAATGGATAGTAAAGAACGAGAAGAAAGAAGAAAAATTGATGGATCTATAGAATCATTAAAAGTATTTGCAGAGTGGATTGAAAGTAATAAATAAAACAAGAGTATAATATATGAAAGTGGTGAAAAATTAGATGAAAATATTAATGGGAACAAAAAATCCAGGAAAAATAGAAGGAGCAAGACAAGCATTTGAAAAATATTTTGATAAAATAGAAATAGAAGGAATACCTGTAAGTTCAGAAGTAGGAGATCAACCAGTAAATGAAGAAATACTACAAGGAGCTAAAAACAGAGTAAAAAACTTAAAAGAGTATGCAGAAAATAATAATATAAATGCAGATTATTATATATCAAGTGAAGCGGGAATTACAAATCTATTAGGAGAATGGATAGATATAAATTGTGTAGTTGTGGAAAGTAAAGATGGATTACAAAGTGTAGGAACAAGTCAAGGTTTTCCGATTCCAGATAAATACATAGATGAGATAAAAAGTACCGAACTTGGAAAAGTTATGGATAAAATATTTAGTGGGAAAGAATTAGCAAAAGGAAAAGGTGGAATAAGTTTCTTAACAAAAAATGAAATTTCAAGAATTGATTTAACAAAGAGTGCTTTTATTATGGCTTTAACAAAACATATAAATGGAGACATATGGAAATAAATGCTAAAGTATTAAAGAGAGAAGGTTTGGATTTTATGAAATTAATAAAATATGAGAAAATAGAAGATTTTGTTAATGAAAATATGAGTTTAATTTTAGAAAAAGAATGGCTTAATTGTTTGATGGTAGGAAATTGTTTTGATGGATTAAAACAAAAAAATAATGATTGGCTATTAGCTAAAGTTATAGATAATAATAAAACAGAATTAATTTTACTTTATCGAAAACCATGGAAACTATTATTATATTCACCAACAGATAATAAATCAGATGAGTTATTTAAATTTGTAGCAAAAGAAATATATAAAATAGATGCAAATTTACTAGGTGTAAATTCTGAAAAAGAAATAGCAAATAAATTTGCAAAATATTATTGTGAAATAGCAAAATTTAATTTTAGAACACATATGCCACTTAGAATTTTATTGTTAACTGAACTAGAAAATTCTAATTTGAATAAAGAGTTAATTTTTAGAGAAGCAAAACCGAATGATAAGCCTATACTTATTAAATTTATTAAAGATTTTTATAATGAGGCAGTATCAGAAAAATATACAGATTCTGAAATTGAAGAAAAGTTTAATTCTTATATTAGAAGAGGATATTATGTTTTAGAAAAAAATAATAAAATTGTTTCTCAAGCAATGTTTGCAAGAGATTTAAAAAAAGGAAAATGTATAAGTGGTGTTTATACTCCTAAAGAAGAGAGAGGAAAAGGTTATGCGTATAATTTAATTTATAGAATTTCAAAAAAAGTTTTAGATGAAGGTTCAGAATATTGTGTATTATATACAGATGATGAAAATCCTATAAGTAATCATATATATGAGAAAATAGGTTATCGTAAAATGGTAGATTGTGAAGATATAGAATTTTATAAATAAGAAATTAGGAGGTAAAGATAAATGAAGGTATTATTTGCAACAACAAATCCAGCAAAAATAAAAAAATATGCTGCTAAATTAGCTAAAAAAAATATAGATCTGATAACAATTAATGATTTAGGAATAAATCTTAATGTAGATGAAACAGGAAAAAATGCAATAGAAAATGCTTATATAAAAGCAAAAGCATATTATGATAAAACAGGAATAACAACAATTGGTATGGATAATAATTTATATATTGAAGGCTTACCTGAAGAAAAACAGCCAGGTACTCATGTAAGAAGAATAAATGGAAAACAATTAACAGATGATGAAATGATTGAATATTATACAAACTTAGTAAAGAATTATGGTGGAAAACTAAAAGCAAAATGGATATATGGAATGGTAGTTTATAATGGAAGAGAAAAAAAAGAATACAGTTGGAGTAAAGGTAATTTTTATTTAGTAGATACACCATCTAGTAAAAGAAATCCAGGATATCCATTAGATTCTATATCTATTATGCCACAATGTAACAAATATTTTGTTGATTTAACTAAAGAGGATAAAAATTTAGATAAAAATAATTACAAAGAAGATGATGTAATTAAATTTATTATAGATAGTGTAGGGGAGAATAATTAATATTGAAATTAGAAGATTTAAAAGAAAAATATGATAAATTACAGATAAAATATGGAGCAAAAGAATTAGATTCAATTTATAATGGTGGTTGTGAAGTTAATCCAGATATATGTTTTGTATTTATGAATCCAACTGGTAGAAATATAGCTTCATCTAAAAATTGGAAGGGTATAAAATCTCCGTGGATAGGAACAAAAAATATTTGGGATTTATTTTATAAACTCAATTTAATGGATGAACAAGTATATAAAAAAATAAAAGAGTTAAAAGGGAATGATTGGACTGAAGAGTTTGCTGAAAAAGTTTATGATGATGTAAAAAAGCATAAATATTTTATAACAAATTTAGGTAAATGTACACAAGTAGATGCTAGGGTATTACCAAATAATGTTTTTGAAGAATATTTAGAATTGTTAAAAAAAGAAATAGATATTATAAAACCTAAAGTAGTAATTTTATTTGGAAATCAAGTCAGTTCAATAGTACTTAATAAAAAAATATCAGTGTCGCAATGTCGAAAAAAATTATTTAAAGATAAAATTAATAAACAAGGAGAACTATTAAAAGTTCTCCTTTTCTCTTATCTATCACTATGTGTTGTACCTTCAAATAATGGGATATTAGTACCATTTGTAAGGTCCAATACAGATGATTCATTATCAATATATAAAATAGCTGCATATTCTGAACTGTCATAGAAATTTGTTAAATTAATACCATCTTTTTGAGGTGTATGTCCTATAATCATATTATAACCTGTTGGAAAATTTACTGGTAAAAAGTCATCTTTATTTTCTTCTCTATACCACATTACATTCGTAAATTTTTTATAAATATAATCTTGAGTTTGTCCCTGTGCTTCTAAAGATAGAGCTTTATTTAAATTGAAATCTTTATCATAATTATATAATTCATCATCAAACCAAGCATGTGCTAAAGCATAATTTGTTCCAGCTATATTAGTTTTTTCTTGAATTGGTTGACTTCCTAGCCAATTCATTAATTCTTCTTTTGTAATATTTTTATATATATGACCAGAATTTAGTTCTTTTTGTACTACAGCATCAAAATTTTCTAAACTATTTATAGTTGGTTCACCACCATTATAAGATAGAGTATTATAATTTATATTTTTTATATTTTCAAGATTTAATACTAGGTCTGGATTTGAGGATTTTTGTTGATCAGATAAATTATCTAGTATTGTTTTAGATTGAACATAATTATAAGCAAAAGAATCATGATTACCAGGTAAATATTTAGCTTTTCCTTGATCAGATAATTCTTTTATTTGTAATAATATTTCTAACCCATAATCACCTCTATCCATTGCATCACCCAATATTACTAATTTCATATTAGGATTAGTTTTCATATATTGTTTTATGGCATTCCATTTATTCATGTCTCCATGCAAATCACTAATAGCTATAACCTGTTCAGGTTGTTCTTTAGAAGGCGTAACTGTAGGAGTATAAGGAACTTTTATAGAATCAAGAGTATTATGGATATTAGTATTATCAATGTGTTTTGTATTATACATTTGCTTTAATTCTTTGTTAGATTTAAATTTATTAATAAATTTTGCAATTTTATCAAAAACCCATTTAAAAGGATTATTCTTTTTAACTGCTAATTGCGTATTTTGCTGTTTTTCATCATATGCTAAGAAACTATCATATTGTTGTTGAACTTCTTCTACAGAGTCTATTAAAGTTCCTATTGAAGGATTATTATCTCCTAATTCTTTTTTAATAAAAGATACTTCAAAAGGACAACTATGACCAGTGCGAACATCATAGTATAATTGATCTTCATCAATTGTTTTAATATACTTATTATAATTTATCCAATTAAAATAATCATTATCTTCCATTAAGTTACCTTGATCACTTGCATATAAAAGAGCATTATATGTACATAAAATTCTTTGATTTATAATTTCTTCAACAAAATCTCTTTTATTTAATTCTTGCATAATACTTTCCAGAGTATCAATATACATTGTAGGAAAAGTTCCTTTAGGATTGTTTAATTTATTATAATCATTTAAATTATTTTTTAAAAATTCATCTATTGAATCTAATACTTCTAAAACTTGACTATTTTTCATAAGAATCCTCCTAAAATTAATTATAACTTTAAAAAAAATAGTTTGCAATATTTAAGAAATTATTTATATTATAAATTTCTCGAAAATATGCTATAAATGTATTATCAAATTTTTTTTAAATAAAGTAAAAAAATTAAAAAATTATAACAGTAAAATGTTACAGATGTTTTACAATTATATTAAAAGTATTGATTTTTGTGGAGTTTATCATATAATAACTATATTAAATAATAAAAGGATGTAAAATTATGAAAAAATTATATGATTTAACATTTCCACAAGAATCAATAATGTTAACAGAACAATTCTATAAGAATACTTCTGTGAATAATATTTGTGGATCTGCTATTGTAAAAGATGCTATTAACTTTGATATGTTTGAGAAAGCAGTAAATCAAGTTATTAGAGATAATGATAGTTTACGAATAAGATTTGTTCAAGACAAAGGTAAACTAAAACAATATGTAGCCGATTATGAAAAACGTAATATAGAAATAATAGATATAAATGAAGAATCTGAAATACAAGAAATAGAAAAAAGTTTAATTAAAAAATCTTTTTCTATTATTGAATCAAATTTATTTGAAGTGAAATTTTTTAGATTTTTAGATAATAGTGGAGGATTTGTATTAAACATTCATCACTCAATTAGTGATGGATGGGGATTAGGCTTAGTATGTAGAAAAATAATGAAAGCATACTCAAATTTAATAAATAATATTGAAGAAAAAGATACAGAGTTATCTTATATTAATTATGCAGAAAATCAAGAAGAATATGTAAAAAGTGAAAAATTTAAAAAAGATAAAGAATATTGGGACAACTTATTTACAATTGTTCCAACATCTGCTGTTTTGCCATGTGATATTTCAGAAGTAAATAGTGATTTGTCATCACTAGGAGAAAGGTTAGAATTTTCAATTCCAAAAAATAAAATGAAATTAATGCAAGATTTTTGCGTCAAAAATAAAGTTTCTATGTTTAATTTTCTTATAGCAATTTATTCTATATATATTTCCAAAATAATAAATTTAAATAATTTTACTATAGGTACACCTATTTTAAATAGAACTAATTATAAAGAAAAAAATACACCTGGAATGTTTATTAATGTTGTACCTATGTATATACAAACAGATGCAAATCAATCATTTACTTCATTTGTAAATTCTATTTCGCAAAATACAGTATCACTATTAAGACATCAAAAATATCCATATAAATTGATTTTGGAAGAACTTAGAAAAAAAGATGCTTCAATTCCAAATTTGTATAATATAGTATTTTCTTATCAATTAACAAAAACTAATAATGAAACTGATTTAAATTATACAACTAGATGGACTTTTAATGGTTGTGCTGGAGATGATTTAACAATACAATTCTTTGATTTAGATGAAAAAGGAACATTAAATATAGCATATGATTTTAAAAAATTGAAATATTCTAACAATTACATAAAAAATATGAATAATAGAATAATGGAAATGATAGATCAAATTTTACAAAATCCAGAAATATTATTTAAAGATGTAGAAATTATTACAAAATCTGAAAAAGATACAATTATAAATAGATTTAATGATACATATGTAAAATATAATAAAAATGAAAATGTTATAAAAAGCTTTGAAAAACAAGTAAAGAAAAATCCTGAAAAAATTGCAATAGTATGTAATGATGAGAAAATTACATATAAAGATTTAGACGAAAAATCTAATAGTTTAGCAAATTACTTAAAATCTGTTGGAGCAAAATATAAAGATATTATAGGAATTATGATGAATAGATCAATAGAAATGTCTATTGGTATTTTAGCTATTTTAAAGGTTGGAGGAACATATCTTCCAATAGATCCAAGTTATCCAAAAGATAGAATAGAATACATGTTAGAAGATAGTAATTCTAAATTATTATTAACAAATTCTAAAAATTATAATTTAGTAAAATATGATATAAAAAAAATAGACATTGGATTAGAAAGTGATATTTATAATTTTTCAAATAAAGAAATTGAATTAAATGTATCTCCAGAAGATTTAATATATTTAATTTATACTTCTGGTTCTACAGGAAAACCAAAAGGAGTAATGTTAAAACATAAGAATATTATCAATTTCTTATTAGGAACAAAAAATGTAATAGATTTTGATTCTTCTAAAGTTATGCTTTCTGTTACAACAATTTGTTTTGATATATTTGTACTAGAATTCTGGGGTGCTTTAACTTCTGGAATGACTTTAATTTTAGCAAATGAAATTGAGCAAAACAATACAGATAAATTAAATAAATTATGTTTGAAGTATAATGCTAATATGATTCAAACAACTCCATCTAGGTTTATAGGTTTATTACAAGATGAAGAAAATATAGAATTTATAAAAAATATGACTGATATAATGGTTGGAGGAGAAGGACTTCCACAAAATTTATTAGATAAGTTATTTACTATAACTAAAGCTAATATATTTAATATGTATGGTCCTACAGAGACAGCAGTATGGTCTACAATAAAGAAAATATCTCCAAAAGATGATATTATTACAATAGGTAAGCCAATAGCAAATACAAAATGCTATATATTAGATAAAGATAAAAAAATGTTACCATTATATATTCCAGGAGAGTTATATATTGGAGGAGAAGGTGTATCAAGAGGATATTTAAATAGAGAAGAATTAACAAATGAAAAATTTGTAATTTCACCATATGATAAAAATGAGTTAATTTATAATACAGGTGATTTGGCTTATTTTGATAAAAATGGAGAAATAATTCATTTAGGAAGAACTGATTTTCAAGTAAAAATTCGTGGCTATAGAATGGAATTAGGTGAGATTGAAAGCAAAATAATAGAAATTCCAGCTATTTCAAATGCAGTAGTTATTGCTGATAAAGAAAACAAATATTTAATTTGTTATTATATATCTAAAGAAGAAATAGATTCAAATGAAATAACTACACAATTATTAAAAGATTTACCAAATTATATGATACCATCTGTATTTTATAAAATGGATAAATTTCCTCTTACTCCAAATGGAAAGTTAGATAGAAAAAAATTACCAAAAGTAGAATTAGAAAAAAGTGATGTTACAGTTGGAAAAACAAAAACAGAAAAATTGTTATCAAAAATAATATCACAAGTATTAAAAATAGATGAAGTTGATATAGAATCACCTTTTATGACTATAGGTTTAGATTCATTGGGAATTATAGAAGTACAAACTAAATTATTACAATATAATTATGTTTTAAATACACAAGATTTTTATCAATATAATACCATAAAATCTTTAGCAGAAAATATTGATAATAATATTTATACATATAAAGAACATGATGCACAAGTACCAATTCAATTTAGACATAAATTTGATGAATTTATATCTAAATCAGAACATAAAACTTTTAAAGATAATATATTAGGTAATGTATTTTTAACAGGTGCCAATGGATTTATCGGAATTCATATTTTACATGAATTACTAAATACAACAAATGTAAAAGTATATTGTTTGGTTAGAAAAAAATCTAATTTAAGTTCAAAACAACGTTTAATTAATCAATATAAGTTTTATTTTGATAAAGATATAACAGACTTAATTGATGATAGAATAATTGTTTTAAATGGTACAATTATAGAAGAAAATATAGGTTTGCCAAAAACAAAAATTCAAGATTTAATAGAAAATGTAACTACAATTATTCATACAGCAGCAAGAGTAAAACACTATGGTGATTATAATGAATTTTATAATATTAATACACAAGGAACAAAAAATATTGCAGAATTTGCATTTGAAAATAAGAAAAGATTTATACATATATCTTCAATTAGTGTTTCTGGAAATTATCTTGTAAAACAAGACAATAGAGATGTGGAATTTTCAGAAAATAATTTATATATTGGACAAAAATATGCAGATAATGTTTATGTGCATTCAAAATTTGAAGCTGAGAAAATAGTTTTAGAATTAATGGAAAAAGGTTTAACAGCACAAATACATAGACTAGGTATTTTGTCAGGAAGATTAACTGATGGAGTATTTCAAGAAAATATTGAAGATAATGCTTTTTATAGTAGAATAAAATCATTAGTAAATTTATCTGTTGTAACAGAAGAAATGCTTGAACAACAAATAGAGTTTACACCTGTAGATGTATGTGTTAAATCAATAGTTTTACTTGCTAAAAATGATATTGCAAATAATAGAATTTTCCATTTATATAATCATAATTTTATAAAAATTAGAGAAGTTATTAATATTTTAAATTTATATGGAACAAATATTGAAACAGTATCAAAAAAAGCATTTAATGAAAGAATTGTTGAATTATCAAAAGGAGATGAATCTAATTCATTACTAGGAATTATAAATGATTTAGATAGTTCAGAGAATTCAATGGTATCTATTAATTATAATTATAGTGTAAATGTAAAATGTGATTTTACTCAAAAATATTTACATCTATTAAAAAATGATTGGAATGATACAAATATAGCATATATAAAAAAATTAGTCGCATATATGAAAAAAGTTAAATTTATATAGAGGGGAACAAATGAAAAAAATATTTAATTCGCCAAGTACGGTAATAGCACTTAGGTATGCATTAATTGCTTTAATTATTACTTTAATTTTAATGGTTATTATACCAAGAGTTTTAAATTATGGACCTGGAAGTATAAATACGCCATTTGATATACAAATGTCTTATATTTCATATAATACACAGTTTCTAATAATAGTGTTTGCTATTGTTTTTGTAATTGTTATTTTTACAAAAATATTATTAAGGGATATAGATAAATGGTATCGAATTCCAGAAGAAGAAAAGTATTCTGATTTAGAAAAAATAAAGAAAATTAGAAAGAAATGTTTTAATTTACCTTATTTTTTCTTTGCATTTGAATTATTAGTACCATCTACAGTTGTATTTTTTATACTTTCAATAACAGGTGGACATTCTGCAATAATGATATTTAAAATAATAGCACTAGTATTATCTTTTACATCATTGTTAGCAGTAACATCTTTTATATTTTCAAAAAATTTATATGATGAAATATTATCAAAAACATATGTAGAAGGTTTTGATATTGGAATAAAAATAAGCATGAAGCAAAATTTACTATTAGTTGTTTTTCCTTCATTCTTATCTGGAATATTATTGACAGCTTTAATAGGTTATTCTTCAAGTGTAATTGAGAAGGAAGAAATGTTCTATAATACATATAATAGAATATTAGTTGAAAATTTTGATACACAAAAACAATATACAAAAAATGAAATTAATGAATTAGTAAATAATGTTGATTTATATAATGAAAAAGATACAATTTTTTTACTTCATAATGATAAAACTGTAGAAGTTTTAAAAGGTGATAAAAATGTAAGTTATTTTGTTAAAGAATATATAACTCAATTATCAGACCAATATGGTGGAAGAGTTTATGATGGTTATGGAGTAGATACTCAAGGTGCTTCAATAAAAGTTAATATTAATAATGAAAATTGTTATTTAGTTATATTATATGATATTATTTCTAGTACAGCATTAAATTATTTAGGAATAGTAGGTTTATTCTCATTTTGTATTACAGCCATAATTATATCAATTTATGGAAATTATTTATCAAGTAGATTAAATGAAATATATAAAAGTTTTAGAAATATTTGCAATAATACCGATAAATCAACTTTATTACCTATTGTATCAAATGACGAAATTGGTAATTTAGTTATGGCATTTAATGATATTCAAAAATTAAATACAAGTCATATTAAAGATATACAAAATAAGCAAAATATGCTTATAGAAAGAGAGAGATTAGCATCTTTAGGACAAATGGTAGGTGGAATTGCACACAGTTTAAAAACACCAATATTTTCAATATCTGGTGGTATAGAAGGTTTAATAGATTTAGTTGATGAATTTGATGATTCAATAGAAGATCCAGAAGTTAATGATCAAGATATGCATGAAATAGCAAAAGATATGAAAGTTTGGCTTGGAAAAATGAGAACACAATTAACATATATGTCTGAAGTAATTACAGCAGTTAAAGGACAAGCTGTTAGTCTTTCAGGAGATGATACAGTAAAATTTACAATAGAAGAATTATTCTCTCATATAAGTGTGCTTATGAAACATGAATTACAAACAGCTTTAGTTACATTAAATGTAGAAAATAAAGTAAGTAATAGTGTAATATTAAAAGGAAATATAAATAATCTAGTTCAAGTTTTAAATAACTTAATTTCAAATGCTATTCAAGCTTATAATGGACAAAAAGATAAATCAATAGATTTAAAAGCAAGATTAGAAAACAATAATATACTTATTTCTATAAAAGATTATGGACCTGGATTACCAAATATTGTAAAAGATAAAATATTTAAAGAGATGATTACTACAAAAGGAAAAGAAGGAACAGGTTTAGGAATATTTATGTCATACTCAATGATAAAAGCCAAATTTAATGGTGATATGAAGTATGAAACTTCTGAAAAAGGTACAGAATTTACTATATATTTACCATTAAATAATACACAAGAATCATATTAAGAGGAGGAAGTATATGAGACGCCTATCAAAAGAATCTAAAGATACAAATAATAAAAATTATAAAATAATTGCAGTTGATGATGAAATAGGAATTATTGATTCATTATCTATATTTTTAAAGCATTCAGGTTATACTTTAGTAGGATGTACTAATCCATATGAAGCTATTGAAAAAGTGAAAAATGAACATTATGATTTAATGTTACTTGATTATATGATGTCACCAATACATGGAGATACTGTAGTAGAAGAAATTAGAAAATTTAATAAAGAATTATATATAATTTTGCTTACAGGTCATAAAGATTTAGTTCCACCACTACAAACAATAAAAAAATTATCAATCCAAGCATATTGTGAAAAAGAGGACAAATTTGATCAATTATTATTATTAATAGAATCTGCATTTAAATCAATAGACCAAGTAAAATTAATTAGAGATATGAATGATGAATTAAGAAAATCAAATGAAAAGCTTGAAAAAGCTTACCTAGAAACAATAGAAATACTAAGATATACAGTTGAGGCAAAAGATTCATATACAAGAGGACATTCAGATAGAGTTTCTGCATATTCTGTTTTAATAGGAAATGAAATGGGACTTTATGATAAAGATATAAGAACTTTGAAAGTAGGTGGGTTATTTCATGATATAGGTAAAATAGGTATACCAGATACAATTTTACTTAAACCTTCTAAACTTACACCTCAAGAATATAATGAAATAAAAAAACATCCATCTATAGGAAAACAAATTATTTCAAATGCTTCAATATTTAGAGATATTGTGCCAATAGTTTTTTCACATCATGAAAGATATGATGGAGCAGGCTATCCAATGGGATTAGAAGGAAAAAATATACCTTTTTTAGCTAGGGTTGTTGCTGTAGCAGATGCTTTTGATGCAATGACTTCTAGGCGTTCTTATAGAGATGAATTAGATTTAGAATATGTTAAAAATACAATTATAAAAGGAAGAGGAAAGCAATTTGATCCAGAAGTAACTGATGCATTTTTAAATATTTTAAATAATAAGTTTGATAAAATAGAAGAAATAAAAAATAAATATCCATAAATTAAAAATAGGTGATTTTTAGGTCACCTATTTTGTTATTTAGATATAAATTTTTGTTTTGTAGAATTAATTTTATTTTGATCAGCAGTTTCAGCTTTATACCAACCTTTTTCAGCCATTAAATTATAAATTTTATTTTGAATATCTAAAGCTTCATTAAGAGCTGTTTTAAAAGCTGTGTGAACTTCTGCAGTTGTTGATTCAATAGTTCCATGAAGATATAAGTCACAAACACCTTTAATTATTAAAAGCTCTTTTTCCATTAAATCTTGATCTTGCATAATTACCTCCTATAATAGATTTAGAAACATATCAAATATTTCATTGTGTTTTTTCTCTAATTCACACATATATTGTGAAAGAGCACCATCTGTTAAATCTGTTGAAGTTTTTTTGCAACATGTTTTCATAAAATTTTCATGTCCTAGTGCATCTTCAACATATAATAATTCTTTACTTGTCAATTTTATCACCTCTTTAAAAATATAATTTCCATATTTTATAAAAATATACCAATAATTCTCCAATTTAATTGACAAATGCTATATTATAGTGTTATAATTCAATCATTATCAAGAGTGGACGAGAGAATCGGCTTTTAGACTCCACAGCAACCTAAATTAAGTTAGGTGCTAATACCGACAGAGCACAATAGTTGCTTTGAATGATGATGAATAAAATTGTTCACCAAAGCTCTATATGTGTATATAGAGCTTTTTTGTATAAAAGGAGGATTAAATATGAAAAGATTATTTACATCAGAAAGTGTAACAGAAGGACATCCAGATAAACTATGTGATTATATTTCAGATAGTATATTAGATGCTTATTTTGAAAAGGATCCATATTCAAGAGTGGCATGTGAAACTGTTGCAGGAAAAGGACAAATATTAGTAACAGGAGAAATTACTTCAAAAGCTAATGTAGATATTGAAAAAATTGTTAGAGAAACAATTAAAGAGATTGGATTTGATAATAGCAAAACAGATATAGATTATAGAACTTGTAGAGTTTTATTAAATATATCAAAACAATCATCTGATATAGCTCTAGGTGTAGATAAAAGTTTTGAACAAAAAAGTGGCTCAAAAGAAGAATCAGAAGGGGCTGGAGATCAAGGAATGATGTTTGGATTTGCAACAGATGAAACAGATGCATTTTTACCAATGCCAATATATTTAGCTCATAAACTTGCAAAAAGATTAACACAAGTAAGAAAAGAAAAAATAATTGATTACATAAGGCCAGATGGAAAAGTACAAGTAACTGTTGAATATGATAAAGACAAGCCTAAAAGAGTAGATACTATTGTTATATCAACACAACATAATGCAGATTGTGATTTAGAAAATCTAAAAAAAGATATAAAAGAATATGTTGTAAAGCCAATAGTACCAGAAGAATTATTGGATGAAAATACTAAATATTATATAAATCCAACAGGAAGGTTTGTAATAGGAGGACCACTTGGAGATAGTGGTTTAACTGGAAGAAAGATTATAGTAGATACATATGGTGGATATAGTCGTCATGGTGGAGGAGCGTTTTCTGGTAAAGATCCTACAAAAGTAGATAGAAGTGCAACATATATGGCAAGATATTTGGCAAAAAATATTGTTGCTTCAGGAATAGCTACAGAATGTTTAATTCAATTATCATATGCAATAGGAGTAAAACAACCAATATCAGTATATGTTGACTGCAAAGAAACAAATAAAGTAGAAATT
>CANQEX010000033.1 GCA_947596225.1 uncultured Clostridia bacterium
TCTACAATATATCAATGTGCTCATCCATGTTCTGCTTATGCATATACAGCTCAAGGTTTCAACTTAAATGTATATGGAAAACCAGTATTAATGGATGATAATATAGATATGTCTCAAATGGGATTAGAAGGACTTAGCAAAGAAGACATGGAAAGATTATCTGATATTTTAAAACATAGATTAACTCTTGTAACTACAAAAACAACAAAAGCAGAAGAAGATGCTATGGAAAAAGGATTAGATAATTTCTTTGATGAAGAAGGTCAAAACAGAGAAGTAAAATCAACAGAAACTTATAATATCAATCTTACATTATGCAAACAACAACAAAAAGATTTAAAGAGCGGAATGGGAGTTAGAGTTATGCTTGGATTCCCACCAGGATATGGACCAGATGATGCTGGAGTTACATTTAAAGCATATCACTATAATAAAAACGATCAAGGTGAAATAGTAAGTGTTGAAGAAATACCATGTACAATCACACCATTAGGTTTAATTATTGAAGTACATAGTTTCAGTCCATTTACAATAGCAGCTGTTACTGAAACAGAAGAAGATAGAAATGATGTTGATAAATCAGTTGTCTTAAATGTATCAGAAGGTGGTAAAGTTTTAGATATAACAGATGGAAGTGAAGATAAAATTGCTAATACAGTTAATACATTAAATAGTGAGGAAAAAAATAAAAAACAATTCAAGATTGTACCAGATACTGGTTATGAAATTGATGAAATTGTTATTGGAGATGAAAAGAAAGACGTTTCTGGAAATCCAAACGAATATACTTTAGATATTACTTATGATAGTTTAGAAGAAAATAGTAAAATGGTAAAAGTAGCTTTTGCTGCAAAAAGTGTTCATGAAGCTGAAAAAGAAGCAGGTTTAGAACTTGTTGCACAACCAGTTATAAATAATTCTTCATTTACAATGACTGCTGAAGCATATCAGGAATCAGAAGATGAGGAAAAATCAATTGCAGGAACATTAAATCCAGGAAATGAATTTGAAGTAACATTTTCTGTTGATAGTTTTAATAATATAGGAAATGGTATTAATACTATTGGTGGAACTTTAAATTATGATAAAGAAAAATTAGATTTAATAGAAGTATTATCAGTCGAAAAAGATTCAGTAAAATGGACTATTACTCATAATAAAGAAAATAATAAATTTGTTGCAAGTACATCAGATCATAATCTTACAAAAGTACCAGGTGAAGTATTTACTGCTAAATTTAAAGTAAAAGAATCTTTATCTAGTGATGAAACACTTAATGAAAGTACAATTATTTCATTAACTGATTTATCTGCAGGAACAGGTGATTTACAAGAAAATGCTATTGCAACAGCATCTGATATTACTAAAACTGTTGAAATATCTGCTAAAGTTGAAGATACTCTTACAATAAAACCAGGTGTTCAAAATTATAAAATTATTGATGAAAGTCAATATATTGTTATACCAGTTAATACAACTGTAAAAAACTTTAATGAAAATATAAATGTTTCAAAAACAGCAAAATATCATACAAACGAAGAACAAGCTACAGACGAAGAACATAGAAGTGCATCAAAAAGTGTTCTTGTTACAGATGATTCACAAAAAATAGCAACAGGAGATACAGTAACTGTAGGTGATAAAATATGGACATTTTCAGTTAGAGGAGATGTTGATGGTAATGGAGAAGTTGGAATAAATGATATTTCAAAAATGAAATTACATTTTATTGAAATGAAGGGTGAAGCACTAGTTGGACCATATTTATTAGCAGCAGAAACAGATGATAATGATGGAGTATCAGTAAATGATATTTCAAGAATTCAGTTATTCTTTATTGAAAAACTTAAAGATTTATTTTCAAGTATAACAGAATAGAATAAACAAAAAATGGCACTGAAATTTATCAGTGCTATTTTTTATTTATAAATTGCTATTTTTTTATTATTATAGTATAATAAATGCGAGTTTATATGTTTTAGGAGAAAAAAGGTGTTAGAATTAGAAGAAAACTTACGATTTTTAAATGATTTAAAATTAAAATTAGAACAAATAAAAAATTCAATGGAAATTGAAAATTTAAAAAATGAATTAAATAATTTAGAAAAACAATCTCTAGAAAAAAATTTTTGGGAAGATCAAAAGAAATCTAGCACTGTTTTTTCTAAAATAAAAACACTTCAAAAAAAGATAAATTTATTTGAAAATATAGAATCAGAATTAAAAAATTTATATGAAATGAATCAGCTATTAAATATAGAACCAGAGGAAAATTTAGTACAAGAGTTATTAGAATCTTCCAATAATATAAAAATAAAAATTGATAATTTAGAAATAAATACTTTATTTTCTGGAAAATACGATTCAAATAATGCAATTATTACATTACATCCAGGAGCAGGTGGAACTGAATCTCAAGATTGGGTTCAAATGTTATATAGAATGTATGGAAAATGGGCTACTAATAATGGGTTTGTATTAAAAGAACTAGATTATCAAGAAGGAGAAGAAGCTGGAATAAAAAGTGTTACAGCATTAATATCAGGAGATAATGCTTATGGTTATTTAAAAGGCGAGATGGGTGTTCATAGATTAATTAGAATATCACCATTTGATAGTGGAGGAAGGAGACATACTTCTTTTGCTTCTGTAGAAGTATTACCAGAAATAACTGATGATATTGATATTGAAATTAATCCAGATGACTTAAGAATAGACACATATAGAGCATCCGGAGCTGGTGGTCAACATATAAATAAAACTGATTCAGCTGTTCGTATAACTCATTTACCTACTAATATTGTTGTATCATGCCAATCAGAAAGATCTCAAATGTTAAATAAAGAAAATGCTATGAAAATGCTTAAATCTAAACTATTAGATTTAAAAGAAAAAGAAAATAAAGAAACAATTTCTGAATTAAAAGGAGAACAAAAAGATATTGCATGGGGAAGTCAAATAAGATCATATGTTTTTTGCCCTTATACATTAGTTAAAGATCATAGAACTAATTATGAGGTTGGAAATGTAGATGCAGTAATGAATGGGGAGTTAAATGATTTTATGAAAGAGTATTTAAAAAAAAATAAGAAAGGAAATTAAATATGATAGATTTTCATACACATATATTACCTGAAGTAGATGATGGACCTAAATCTTATGATGAAACAATAGAAGTTCTTTTAGAAGCAAAAAAAGCTGGTTTCGAAAAAATAATTGCAACTTCACATTATGCTTTAGACTGTTATGAAGTTCCTGAATATAAAAGAAAAGAATTAATTAATGAATTAAATAAAGAAGATAATATACCAGAAATTATTTTAGGTAGTGAAATATTTTTAACTCATAATATTATTGATTTATTAAAAGAATATAAGGCATCAAGTATTAATGGAACTAATTATGTATTATTAGAACTACCCACAAAAATAAATTTTGAAGATGTAAAAAATTCTATTATAAAATTGAAAGAAAATAATTATAGAGTAATTTTAGCACATCCTGAAAGATATACAATTATTCAAAAAAATGTAAAATTGTTATATGAACTTAAAAATATGGGTGTATTATTTCAATCAAATTATGGTAGTATAATAGGAATGTATGGTTTTTCTGCGAAAAGAACAATTAAAAAAATGTTAAAAATGAATTTAGTAAATTTTTTGGGTTCTGATGTTCATAAGAAAAAAACAATATATTCTAAAATCTCTATAGCAATAAATAAAATTTTAAAGTTAATTAATGAAGAAGAATTAAAGAATATATCACATTATAATATAGAAAAGATTTTAAAAGGAGAAGATTTAATTTAAAGAACTAAATTTCAAATTTTAAAATATAATATAGTAATGTTTATTTTTGATAATAATTTTTAAATTTAAAAATTATTATAATTAATTATAAAAGAGGTACAACAAATGGGAATAATTGTACAAAAATTTGGAGGTAGTTCTGTTGCAAATATAGAAAAATTAGAACTTGTTGCAGAACATATTATTAATGAAGTAAAAAAAGAAAATAAAGTAGTTGTTGTAGTTTCAGCTCAAGGTAAAACTACTGATAGACTTATTGCAGAAGAAGCTGAAATAACAAATAATCCAAATTTAAGAGAACATGATGTTTTAGTTTCAACAGGTGAACAAATAACGATTGCAAAACTTGCTATGCTATTAATAAAAAAGAATTATAAAGCAGTCTCATTAACAAGCTGGCAAATCCCAATTATAACTAATAGTGAATTTACAAATAGTAGAATAAGATATATTAATAATGAAACTATTGAAGAATACTTAAATTCTGGAAATATAGTTATAGTAGCAGGTTTTCAGGGAATAGATGAAAATGGAAATATTACAACTTTTGGTAGAGGAGGCTCTGATACAACTGCTGTTGCTTTAGCAGCAAGTTTACAAGCTGAAAGATGCGATATTTTTACAGATGTAGATGGAGTTTTTACCTCAGATCCTAGAATAGTACAAAATGTTAAAAAATTAGAAACTATTTCATATGATGAAATGCTTGAAATGTCTAGTATGGGAGCAAAGGTCCTTCATAATAGATGTGTTGAAATAGGTAAAAAATATAATGTACCAATATATGTAAAATCAACTTTTGAGAAAGATAGTATTGGTACTTTGGTTAATAATAAAAATTTAGAAGATCTTGTAATAAATGGTGTAACAAAAGATGACTATATTTCAAGGATAACAATTGTAGGTTTAGAAAATAAAGTTGGAAAAACTTATCAATTATTTAAATTATTATCAAATAATTTAATAAATATTGATATAATAGTTCAATCTTTTGGAGAATATATTACTAAAGATATTGCTTTTACTGTAAAAATGAATGATTTACAAAAAACACTTGAAGTATTAGAAGAAAATAAAGATATATTAGGAGCAAAAGAAATTTTGCATAGTGAAAATCTATCTAAAGTTTCAATAATAGGTGTTGGTATAGCTAACAAACCTGGAGTTGCAGCTGATATGTTTGAAGCTTTATATGAAAATAATATAAATATGCATATGGTTACTACATCTGAAATTAAAATTTCTGTTTTAGTAAATTCTAGTGAAGCAGATTTAGCTGTTCAAGCTATTCATAAAAAATTTTTTGGAGAATTATAAGTAAATATGTCAAATTTAAAAGTTATACATGCTTTGTATAACTTTTTTTATAGTTGTAGTAAATAATATAGTTCTAAAAAATAATTTTTTGAATAAATATAATATATAATTTATGGGAGGAATAGCTATGGAGGACTTTAAAAATACTAGTAATAAATTTCAAAATATTGTATTAGAAAATAGAGAAAAATTAAATGTTACGGGAATTGTAGATATATTTAGTTTTGATGATCAAATAATTATTATGGAAACGGAATTAGGTATGTTAACTATAAAAGGTGATAATTTAAAGATAAATAAATTAAGTATAGATACTTCTGATTTTATTGTTGAAGGTAGAATTTCTAGCCTGGCATATTCTGATTCTGATATGGGAACTAAAAAAGGAAAAAGTATTTTAGGTAAAATTTTTAAATAGTGGAGATTAACTTATATGCATAGTTTTTCACAAGGACAAATTTTTATGTTTTTTTTCATAATAGGTATTATTATTGGAATCTTCTTTGATATATTTAGAGTAATTAGAAAATCTTTTAAAACATGTGATAAAACAACTTTTGTAGAAGATTTAGCATTTATTATATTATCTGGTTCTTTAGTTATATATAGTATTATAAAAATAAATGGAGGAGAAGTAAGATTTTATCTATTTTTAGGAATATTTTTTGGAATATTAATATATTCTTTGACAATTAGTAATTTATGTGTTATAATTTTATATGAATTTGTAAAAATTTGCAAAAAAATATTAAAAATACCTTTTTATTTTATAAAAAAGTCTATTTTTTTTATGAAAAAAGTTATAAAAAAGGTTTTTTAGTTTTTTTGTAGAATAATATATATAGATATAAATAATGGAGATATATATAAAATGAGTATATTTAAAATAAATAAAATAATGAATTTAATATTAATTATGTTTATTATATATGCTATTTTTATATTTATAAATCAACAAACAAAGCTAAATGCTTATAGTAAAGATATTTCATATTATTCAACTCAAATCGAAGAATTAAAGGAAGAAAAAGAAGATTTAGAAGCTACACAAGAAAATGTTAATTCTAAAGAATATATTGAAAAAGTAGCTAGAGAAAAGTTAGAAATGTATCTACCTAATGAAACGGTTTATATTGATATCAACAAATAATCTTTTAATCTTTTACATTTTTTTATTTTGAGTAATTTAATTATTTATTAAATTACTTTTTCTTTATGTCTAAACAAAATTCCAAAATAAAATTTTATATTTATATAAATAAAAGGGGGGCTATATTTGATGGAATTAGAAGGATTATCACTTATTGACTTAAAAAATTTAGCAAAAGATAAAGGAATTTCTAATGTAAGTAAATTAAAAAAAGCTGAATTAATTGAAAAAATATTAGAAAATTATAATGCCAAAAAAGAAGAAAAAGAAGATGTAGAAAAAAATAATTCAAATCAAGTAGAATATAAATTGACTGGCGAAAATGATGAATATGTTGAAGGAATATTAGAACTTTTACCAGATGGGTATGGTTTTTTAAGAGGAGATAATTATTTATCTACTAATAAAGATGTATATGTATCACCAGTACAAATAAAAAGATTTAAGTTAGATACAGGTGATATGATAAAAGGAATTAAAAGAATACCAAAAGAAGGAGAAAAATTCCCTGCTCTTATTTATGTAGGAGAAGTTAATGGTGAACATCCAGAAAAAGCTATGAAAAGAACATCTTTTGATGATTTAATTCCAATTTATCCTGTTGAAAGATTAAAATTAGAAACCAAACAAAATGAATATACAATGCGTTTAATGGATTTAATGTCTCCAATAGGAAAAGGTCAAAGGGGAATGATAGTTGCTCCACCAAAAGCTGGAAAAACAACTATTTTAAAGAAAATAGCTAATAGTATAACAGATAATAATCCAGAAGTATATTTAATTGTTTTACTAATAGATGAAAGACCAGAAGAAGTAACAGAGATGAAGCGTTCAATAAAAGGTGATGTAATATATTCTACTTTTGATGAGCAACCTGAACATCATGTTAAAGTTGCAGAAATGGTAATAGAAAGAGCAAAAAGATTAACAGAACAAAATAAAGATGTTGTAGTTTTATTAGATAGCATAACACGTTTAGCTAGAGCTTATAATTTAGTTATACCATCTTCTGGTAGAACATTATCTGGAGGTTTTGATCCAGCGGCTCTTCATAAACCAAAACGCTTTTTTGGTGCTGCAAGAAATACAGAAGATGCTGGTAGTTTAACTGTTTTAGGAACAGCTTTAGTAGAAACAGGAAGTAGAATGGATGAAGTAATATTTGAAGAATTTAAAGGAACTGGAAATATGGAAGTATTTTTAGATAGAAGTTTATCAGAAAAACGAGTATTCCCAGCAATTGATATAAACAAATCAGGAACAAGACGAGATGAATTACTACTTACAAAAGAAGAATATGAGGTTGTAAATGCTATTAGGAAAAATTTTGCTAATTTAACTACAGCAGATTTTACTGAAAAATTATTAAATCAAATGATAAAAACTAAAAACAATAAGGAATTTGTAGAGATTGTTTCTAAATCTTTGAAATAGTATATTAAGAAAGGAAGAGAAGTATGAAAAAAATATTATTATCAGTACTAAAAAAAATAAAAATACAAATAATAATTATTTTTATATGTGTTGGACTAAATATATTTTTACTTACTTCTCTTTCTAAAATAATTGGTATAATAACAGATTTACTTTATAATATACAAGAAAATAAAATTATTATATATAAATATGTTTTTCTATTAATTGTAGTTAGTATATTTGCAATGCTTTTGAGGGTTATATGGAAATATTTTTTAGCTGTATCTACTAGAATAATGGAGAAAAAATTAAAAGATAAATTATTTGAACATTTCATAAAAATTAAATTAACAAATATTCAAAATATAAAAAATGGAGAAATAATGTCTTATTTTGTTAAGGATGTAGGTGAAATAAGACGTTTAATGTTTAAAACACTATCACAAGGAACAAGAATAATATATACTTTGATAATTGTAATGTATAGCATGAAAGTTATAAATTTAAAGTTAACAATAGCAACAATGTGTCCAATAATAATAACTGGTGTTGTAACAATTATTTTGAAAAAATATGTTGAGATTAGTTTTAAAAAATCTCAACATTATTTTACTAAATTATCTGAATATGTTCAAGAAAGTACTGATGCAATTAGAACAACAAAAGCATATTCAGGTGAAACAAGTCAACTAAAAAAATTTATTAAAAGAAATGAAATTTTAAAAAAGAGTAATATAAAAGTAGATTTATATTCAACATTATTATCTACCTCTGTAAATATATGTTTTGGATTTTGTTATGGAATTGCTATAATATATGGTTCGAGGTTAGTTTTAGAAAATAATATTACGATTGGAGATTTTGTTGCATTTATAGGATATATCAATTTATTTTATAATCCTATATATTGGATTCCTAGTGTTATTTCTGCGTTAAAAAAAGCTCAAATTTCTTATCATAGATTAGATAATGTTTTTAGTTTAGAAGAAGAAAATTTAAGATTAATAGATTTAAATAATGAAGGTGGTATTCACGGAGATATATCAATTAAAAATTTAAGTTTTAATTATCCAGGTAATATTGATAGAGTTATTGATAATATATCTATTAATATAAAAGAAGGACAAACTTTAGGAATAATAGGAACTATAGGTAGTGGAAAAACAACGTTAATGAATTTATTATTAAAATTATATCCGATACCAAATGGAAAAATATTTATAGATGGTAATGATTTAAATAATATTGATTTAACAGAACTTAGAAATAGTATATCTTATATAACTCAAGATAATTTTTTATTTTCAACAACAATAAGAGAAAATATTAGTTTATTTAAGGATGATTTTTCAGATGAAGAAATAATTGAAAGTACTAAAGAGTCAATGATATCTAATGATATTAGTAATATGAAAAATGGTATTTATACAATTATAGGAGAAAGAGGAATTGATCTTTCAGGAGGTCAAAAACAAAGAGTAGTTATTTCAAGAGCTTTTCTAAACAAGAGTAATATAGTAATTTTTGATGATACATTTTCAGCACTAGACAATAAAACAGAAAAAAGTTTATTAGAAAATATAAAAAAATTAGTAAAAGATAAAACTTGTATTATAATTTCAAATAGAATTTCAGATGTAAAAGATGCAGATAATATTATAGTTCTTGATAATGGAAAAATTATAGAACAAGGTACTCACACAGAATTATTAAAAAATAACGGATTATATAATAATTTTTACAATCAACAATCATCTCAAGAGAATAGTATTTTTGCGTAAAAGAAAGGAGGTATGGTTTTGAAAAATAAAACTTTAAGAAGATGTTATGATATAGCAAAACCACATATAAAAACAATTAGTATTATTTCAATAGTAGCAGTTATTATAAATTTATTAGAAATTTTAAAACCATATCTTGTAAAAATTGTTATTGATGATTTTTTAAGTGTTGGTTTAGCACAAAAAGGAATTATTACAATAACTTTAGTTGGCGTAATTTACATAATTGTTGTAATATTAGGAAATCTACTAGAATTTATAACTAATATGAAAACTAATATTATGGGTGAAGAAATATTATATTCAATAAGAAATAAAATTTATAAATATACTCAAAATGCAAATATAAAATTTCATGATAAAACTCCAGCAGGAAAACTTTTTGTTAGAATAACAAATGATGTTGAAGATATATCGTCTTTATTTAAAGATGTAATAACTACATTTTTAAAAGATATAATTTCAATTATAGCAATAGTTGGAATAATGATGTATTTAAGTGTAAAATTAAGTTTATTATCTTTTATAATATTACCTTTTGTTATAATTACTTCAATTATTTTAACAATTATATTAAATAAAATATATGATGCTTCGAAAATAGCTAGAACAAAAATAAATACTTTTTTAGCAGAATCAATTTATGGAGCCAAATTAATAAAAATATTTAATATACAAAAAGAAAAACAAGAAGAATGTGAGAACTTAACACAAGAATTTATTAATGCAAGATTGCCTTCATCAATATATGAAGGATTGTTTCCTGGTTTAATGACATTATTTGAAAATTTAGCTATAACAATAATTATTATAACTTCTGTAAATCATTTTTTTGGAGTTAATATAGATGTAGGAGTAATTTATGTTTTTATAAGCTATATAAAATCTTTATTTGAGCCAATAAATAGAATTATAGATAATGTGGAAATTGTTCAAGAAGCTATTGTTTCAATTAATAAAATATATGACATACTAGATGAAAAAGAATTCTTAGAGGATTTTGAAACTGGTAAAAAATTAGAAAATGTAAAAGGAAAATTAGAGTTCAAAAATGTTTGGTTTGCATATGAAGGAGAAAATTGGGTTTTAAAGGATATTAGTTTTACAATAGAACCAGGAGAAACTATAGCATTAGTTGGTAAAACTGGATCTGGTAAAACAACTATAACAAATCTAGTAAATAGATTTTATGAAATTCAAAAAGGAGAAATATTACTTGATGGTGTAAATATAAAAGATATTAATAAAAGAGAACTAAGACAACATATTGGAATAATTTTACAAGATCCATTTATTTTTGCTAGAAGTATAAGAGATAATATAAAATTAAATAGAAAAATATCTGACAAAGATATAAATGAAGCCTTGAAATTAGCATCAGCAGATGGTTTTATAAAAACTTTACCAAAAGGGATAAATGAAATTTCAAAAGAAAGAGGAGAATCATATTCTGCTGGGCAAAAACAATTATTAGCATTTGCAAGAATATTTGCACATAATCCAGACATATTTATTTTAGATGAAGCTACTGCCAATATAGATACATATACAGAACAATTAATTCAAAAGTCTATAGATAAGTTATCTGCAGAAAAAACAGCAATCTTTATAGCACATAGATTATCAACTATAGTTAATGTTGAAAAAATAATTGTTTTAGATAATGGAAAAATAATTGAACAGGGAAATCATCAAGAACTTTTAAAAGCTAATGGTTATTATGCAAAACTATATAATTCATATTATGAAAGTTTAGGATAAAATAAATATTTGATTTTTATAACGAAACACACTTGAACAGAGTGTGTTTTTGTTATATTTGTAATATATATTTAACATAAAATTAATAGATAATTTTAAATATTTAATATAAAATAATTATAGCTACTAAAAATAGAAAGGTTATGTAGTATTATGGCAAATTTACCAGCAAAACAAAATAGATTTTCTAAAATACGTAATAGCATTTTTAATATTGCTTTAAAAAATCCATTTACTAAAAGAATTATGGCAAATTTTCCTATAGTGGGATATTCTTTAACACAATTTGTTTTAGATAATGATGACCAAGAATTAACTAGAACTATAGAATTACTTTCGTATATGAATAAAAATGCTATTAATGAAAATTTACCTTTAATATTTAGAACTAAAAGATATAGTCGGAAAAGTAATAGAGAAAATGATAGATGTAGTAGAAGATGATGCATTAGAAACTTTTAGTATGATATTTCTAGCAGATAGTAATAAATATAATTATGAAAATTATCCTGAAATTAGTGATGAAACAGTTAAAAAAATTGTTGATTCAATAGATTATAAAAATAAAAATCAAAATGAAATGGATGATTTAATTGAAAAAATTCTAAATTCTAAAGATAGAGTAAAATTAAGTCCATATATATTTGAAAAATTAAATTTAGAACAAAAGAAAAAATATTTTTTGGATTTTTATAATAAAAATTATATGTATTCAGATGTAATAAAATCTTGTTTTGAACAATTACCAGAAGAAGATAGAGTAGAAGAATATAATAAAATATTAGAAAGAAACAGTGATGATTTTTTTAAAACACAATCTCTTGTAATCTGTTTTGAAATGTTACCTGAAATAGATAGAACACAAGTATTAAAAGATACATTTGAATTTGTAAAAAATAGAAAAAATAATAATACTGTTATAAATTTATTAAGAATTATAGGTGCTGTTCCAGCTGAAGAACAAGAGAAATATTATAAAGAAGTATTTCAATATGTTAGTGCTAGTAATGATTTTGACTTGTTTAATAAATATGTTTCAGCAATTGATAAAAATTTACATAGCAATATAGCACATGATGTTATTAATTGTATAAAAGAAATATACATTCATAAACACTATATTGATTATAATGCAATAGAAAATCTTAATCCATTTGATAGAAATACAGCTTTTATCAATATTATTAATGATAGTAGTGATATTATCAATATAGAATTTGTAAATATACTATTAAAACAAGATAATATAAAACGAGATTTTGAAGATTTTTTAGTAAAAAATAATATGCAAATAAATCCAAAAATTTTTAAAAATTTTTATGAGCGTGGAATTGATGCTAGTGAATTAGCTATGATGTATACAAATGTTGAATGTAATAAATCATTTAATGAGTATTTGAAAAACCATGATAGTAGAAATATTATATCTACTATAGAAGAGCTTTCAAGTGTATCATATATTTATGAAAAAATTTATGATGAAATACAGAGATTATTTATAGATTTTTTTTCCAAAGAAGATAATATGTTTTTCCTTAACGATGAAGAATTACAAGAGTTTTTAAAAAAAGAAAATAAAATTTCTACAACAGATGATCAAAAGGAAAGAATAGATAATTTAGAAAAAGAATGTGTATGTAAAATTTTTGTTATAACAAGGTTAAATAAATTAAAAAAAAGCTATAATAGTTTAGATGATATAGATAAAGAAAAAAAAGTTGATGAAATTTTATTAAATTTAGCTAATCCAGTTAAGGCTATTTCTGATTATGGAAATGATAATATAATTAGCATAACTAATAAACTGCAAATTGATGCGATTACCGAAATATTTAACTCAATTGATGCTGAAAAACATTTTAATAGTTTATACAAATCTATAGAAAAAATGAATTTAAATACACAAGATATTCTTTATTTATATGATAAGCTTGATGATAATAATAAAGTAAAATTTTTCGAAGATATTAATTCACAAAAAAATTTAAATTTATTAGCTGAAATATTAGATATCTATTCGATTAAAGAGTTAAATAGAATATTTAAAGGTAAAACCATATTAGATGAAGAAACAATTACTAAATTAATGAGTATAAAAAATAGTATAACTATTAAAACATTACTTTTTAATAAAGATGTTGATAGAGAAAAATTAGTGGATTTATCTTCATATGATCAATTACAAAGTATAGCAATAAATATAGATTCTGTAGTTAAAAATTTGTATATAAATAATAGAGAAAATAGCAGACAGGAATTTAATCAAGTATTAAGTAATATATATAATTTATTTACTTATAATAACGTTCCAGAATTTATAAAAAATTTTAGATTATTTCAACTTGGAAATTATTATGATCGTACAAATTCTGATATAAAGTCATTTGAAAATAAAAGTTTAGCGGAAAGAGATTCTATAATATTAGAAGACTTATTTAAAATTTCATTAGATTCTAATAATGAATCATTAAGAGAATTTTGCAATATTATTATTGAAGGGAAAAAGTTAACAACAGTTCTTCAAGCAAATCCGGAAGAAAAAATAAAAACATTATCAAAAGAAAATTTAGCTGTATTGTATCAATATAGAGATACTTTGATTGATTTACATAATATTACAAAAGAAATTAGAAAAAACAGTAGACCTATGATGGAAAAAACAGATGATGTAATTAAAGATTTAAGAAATGTAATTACTATTTATTCTGATAATAAAGAACATAACGCTAATTCAAAAAATTTAGTATTCAATCCAAATAAAATAATTGATGAATTATTTAATGGATTTATCACAACTTCTATTAGACCAAAAGCAATGCTTGAATATATGGATAAAATAAAACAAAGGTCAGATTCAAGGCATTTAGAAATAGAAAAAGAGTTAAAAAACGGAAGATTACATTTAGAAGTAGGGGATTTTGTAAAAGGTATAAGAAATTTTGAAGAATATCTTCCAAGTATGTTACGAGATGGTATAAAAGGAGGAGAATTTAATCAAGAGTATTCTCATTCTGATTTGACTCCATTAGATGCTGATTTTGGGTATATTTCAGAAGAAAATATTGATGAAAATTATATAACAGATTTTCAGGTAATACAAACAACTGTTAGTTATGGTTATGGAAGTAATTATATAGTTTTAAAAGATTATGCGAAAAAATTAAAAGATAGAAGTGAGGAAAAATTTGATATAGGAACATTTACAGGATCACCAGATTATTATGGTTCGAGTGCTGCTAGATATATAAGAACAGGAATACCTATAACTGATGTCGATTATATAGTAAGTAATGATTGGAATTATAGAAATGGATATGAAATGGCGATGGCAAATATGTATATTCCAGTTATAGATAAAGAAGGCAATCTTATTTTCACTTCTGATGATTATAAAAAAATTCGTGAGGAAATGAGAGGGTTATCTCATTATAATGCGGAAAATATAGAGGTAAGTGAAAAAGTAAAAAAAATAGATTCACTTTATGAAGTTTATAAAAGTGTTAGTTCTAAATCAGGAGAAGATATTGATAGAGAACTAGAAGCAGTTAGAGAGTTAGTTGATGGAAAATTAGATACTGTTACAGCTCAAAAGAAAAAAGCCACTGTTGAATTTTTAAAAGATTTTTTTGAAAGCAAGGGAATATTAGTTACTAATGATTTGAGCCAAAATTTATCTACAAGTTTTGTCGAATTAATTGATACAGGTTCAACTGGTAGAGGAACAAATATACCAGGCGATGGTGATTTTGATTTTATGATTAGAAATAACCTACCATTAGAAATTTTGACAGAACTTTCTAATAAAGTTGAAGAATTAACTCCAAAAGGTAATTTCCATATTGTTAATGATGGATTTAGAGCAAAAGATGTAACTCTTCCTAATGGAGAAAAAGTTGATATAGATATTATAACAGCAAAAAAGGATTTATCATTAAGTTATTCAAGCGATATGTGTGTACGTGATAGATTAAACAATATAAAAGAAAATGATCCAGAAAAATATAATTATGTACAAGCAAATATTATAATGGCAAAGAAAATTTTAAAAGCAACAGGAATATATAAAAAAATTGGTAGTACAGGCTCAACTGAGCATGGAGGTTTTGGAGGTATTGGTGTTGAAAATTGGATTCTTCAAAATGGTGGATCATTTGAAGAAGCAATAGATACTTTTTTAGAAACTGCTAACAAACCGATTCCATATGATGATTTTAAGAAAAAATATCCTATTTTTGATTTTGGATTTAATCATAGAAAAGAAAAAATAAGACATGATTGTTATAGTAGTTTTTTTAGTTCTGATTATGATACTGGATTTAATTATGTAAAAGAAACATTAACGAAAATTCAAAAAACTTTAAAATTAAGTAAAGATAAACCAAAAGAGCAGGATCAAGAATGTCCATTAATTCAAAGTATTTCTGCTGAGGGTTTTAGTGAGGCGAGTACGAAAAGACCTTTATTAAGAAATCCATTTAGTTATGATCAAATATGTAGAATGGTAGCAAAACAAATGTCTGTTCCAAACAGTGGAAGAGAAGAGGAGAGAAAAAATGATAGACAATAAAAATTATAGAAGAATGGCTTCTGAAGTTTTAAAAATACTAAGTATTTATCCAGAAGATATAAGAAAAAAAATTCCTACTTCACTTATTGCTGAATTTGAAAAAAATAAATTACCTGATTTAAATGTAAATTTAGATAAAAATAAAAAACTCTATGAACAAGATATATGTGATGAAACATTAGTTATGATGTATATCATATATAGAAATTATATTGCAGAACCACAAGAAAAAGAGAAATTTGATAAAATCTTAAATGAATTTGATGAAGAAATTAGAAAAAAATATGATACTAATAATTTATTTAAAAAAGATAATTAATATATATACATTTACAATCAATCTATTTTTTGATATACTTTAGTTCAAATTAACCAAAACAAGAGGAAAATATGAATATTTTAGTAACTATTAATAGTAATTATATAAAGCAATTAAATATTTTATTAAATTCAATACAAAGATCAAACAAAAATGAAATCTTTGATATTTATATATTAAATAAAGAAATAACTAAAAAAGAAATTAAAGAAATAGGAAAAGGACTAAATTTAGATAAAATTCATTTAAAAGATATAAAAATTAATGAAAAAGATATAGAAAAACTACCGGTGTATGCTAAAAGATATCCTGTTGAAATATATTTTAGAATTTTTGCATCAAAATATTTACCTAAAAATTTAGATAGAATTTTATATTTAGATTCTGATACATTAGTAATTAATAAATTAAATGAATTATATAATATGGATTTTGAGGACAATTATTTTATTGCTACAACACATATAAAAAAAATACTACATAAGTTTAATGAGATAAGATTAGGGATGGACAAAGATGAGCCATATATAAATACTGGTGTTCTTTTAATGAATTTGAATGAATTAAGAAATATAAAAATTGAAAAAGAAGTAATAAATTTTATACAAAAAAATGAAAGAAAATTAATGTTACCAGATCAAGATATAATTAGCTCAATTTATGGAAATAAAATTAAATTAATAGATGATTTAAAATATAATTTAGGTGATAGAAATTTAAATAATTATAATTTGAACAATCCAAAAAATAAAATAGGTATTAAATGGATTCGCAAAAATACAGTAATTATTCATTATTTTGGAAGAAACAAACCTTGGAATAGTGGTTATGTAGGAAAATTAGGATGTTTTTATAATAAATTTATTGAAGGATTAAATAATGAAAATAAAAAAGTTTTAGTTTTATCATGTGGAACAGGTGGAGGACATAATTCTGCTGCAAAAGCAATACAAGAAGAACTTATTTCAAGAAATATAAAGGCTAATTTTAAAGAATATTTAGAAATTATAAATCCTAGATTAAAAGATGGAGTTAATAAATTATATATAAAATCTACAAATAAAAATGGAAAAGTATTTAAAACTGCTTATAGTTTAGGAAAAATGTATGATAAAACAAAATTAATATCACCAGTATATCTTTTTAATAGATTAAATAAAGAAAAACTTTACAGATACATAAAAAATAATAAATATAGTTTTGTTATAACTACACATTTATTTGCGGCTCAAGCATTAACAGCAATAAAAAAAGAACATCATATTCATTTTTTACAAGTTGCTACTGATTATGTAAGTATACCTTTTTGGAAAGAAACAAATCCAGATTATTTTGTTATTCCAAGTAAAGAATTAGAATCAGATTTTATAGAAAAAGGTATAAAAAAACAGAAATTGATACCTATAGGAATACCTGTAATGAAAAAATTTAATAAAAACTATAATGAAAAAGCAGTAAAAAAGCAACTGAAATTAGATATTGATAAAAAATATGTTCTAATTCTAAATGGAAGTATGGGATTTGGAAATGTAAAAGAAATACTTCAAAAACTGTTAGAAAGCGTAACAGAAGATATAAATTTTATTATTTCATGTGGAAATAATAATGAATTAGTTTCTGTTTTAAATAATGAATATAAAAATAATAAAAGAGTTATAGTACTTCCATATACCAATGAAATATGTAAATATATGGCAATTTCTGACATAATACTTAGTAAGCCAGGAGGATTAACAACTACTGAAATTGCAACAATGAGAAAACCGTTAATACATATTATGCCAATACCAGGTTGTGAAAATTACAATGCTAATTTCTTTTCTAAAAGACAGATGTCATTAAAATGCGATAATATAAATCAAGTAGTAGACAATACAAAAAGATTAATAGAAAATGAGGAATTACAGCAAAAATTAATAGAAAATCAAATAAAATATATTGCAAAAAATAATTGTGAAAAAATAGTAGATATTGTTGAAAATGACTTGTACAGAGGTAATAAAAGATGGGAAAATATTTCATAGAAGAAATTTCAGAATTAACGGAGAGCGAAAATGAAGATGTAATTCACTTATGGGAACCATTAGAATTAAATATAGATGAAAATTATAAGTATATTGATAATGATAAGATATTTTCATTTTTTTCTAATTTATTATATTATGGAATTGCTTTTCCTATTTTAACAATACTAAATAAAATATTATATGACTTAAAAATAGAAGGTAAAGAGAATATTAAAAATTTACAAACAGGTGCGATAAGTATATCAAATCATGTTCTCATTTTAGATTGTAGTATGATAGGATTAGCATATGGAATTCATAAAAAAATATATTTTACTACAAGAGAAGGGAGTTTTAAAATTCCTTTTGTAAGAAGATTAATAAAATTATTAAGAGCAGTGCCAATTCCTACCAAATTAAAGAAT
>CANQEX010000034.1 GCA_947596225.1 uncultured Clostridia bacterium
AATTTTTGCGTAGCATTTTTAGAGTAGATTTCATCTACTCTTTTTACTTCTTTTAGATTAATACGTGTGTGTGTGTGTGTGTGTGTGTGTAGAGCCACAAGGGTTTTATCTATCATTTTTTTACTTTTCCTTTGTTTTTTCTTTATAAAATTTATACATTTATTATATCCGTAAATATTTTTTTATTCAAGTATTATTCATTAAAAATTATTTCTATTTTTATATATAAAAAAGAACTATCTTCTTAAATAAAGATAGTTCTCTTTATAAACTTTTATTCTTTTTTATTTTTCTTTCTTTTTACTATTATAATAACATTTACAATTATTACTATCCCTATTACACTTATTGCTATTATTGGTATTGCATCTCCTGTATTTATTCCTGATATTATATTACTTAATACTGGATTGTTTTCTCCTCCAGAATTATTGTTTCCAAACAATGAACCTAATACATTATTTTCTACTTTTGTGTAATAGTATTTTACTAATATTTCTGTAATTTCTGTTCCGTCTTCTTTTTGTTCTAATTGCATTTTCCCTTCTGGTTTTCCTACTATACTATCAAACTTATATCCTGTTATCTTTTTTTCTTCTGTTTTATAACTATCTCCTTCTACTCCATTTGTTATTTCATCTTTTTCTATTTCTTTTCCTGTTGCTTTGTCTAAATATTCTGCTTTTACAGTCATCTCTCTTAAATAATATACTTTTATTGTTGTTCCATCTGGTACTTCATCAGGTATTTTTTCAGCACTTTCATAATCTACTTCATCTATTGTTATTTTTGAAAATTTATATCCATCAAAAGTTTTTTCTTTTATTTCATTTTTATCCACTGTTAATTTTTCTTGAGTTATTGGTACTGTTTCTTTTTTTTCTTTATTTTCTTTATAATTGTTTGAAGTATAATATTCTACTGTGTATTTCAATGTATGTTGATTTTGTAATGTAGCCGTATTTTCTTCCACAACCACCTCATAACCATCTGGTTTATCATTTACTACTGTTGTAAGATCTATTGGTTCTATATTACCTATTATTTTTCCATCATAAAAATTAAATGTTCCACTTCCATTTGTATATACTCCATATTGTTCTCCACTTACTATTGGACTTGTTGTACTTACAATACTATCTTTTTTTCCAATTGTTATACTAGAAAAATCATTAATTTGATATATACCATATCTTTCTCCACTAATTTCTCCTCCTGTTACTATTACATTAGCTGATATACTATTATTTCCTCTATTATATATTCCATAATTTTGTCCAGTAATTTTTCCTCCTGTTATAGTTAAATCTCCATTATTTTGAATTCCAGCTTGCGTTCCAGATATAGTACCTCCTTCTATTATAAAAGTACTATATTCATTATGCATTCCATAACCATAAGCACCAGTACTTATTATTTTTCCTGTAAAACCTTTATCTGATATTGTTACACTTTTTCTACTTACTATACAAACTGTAGTAGAAGTAATACTTTTCCCATTTAACTCTATCTTTATTTTATTTCTTATTTCTAGGACTGTATCTCTTTTAATATTATTTAATATTTCTATTGTTTCTCCATCTCTTACCTCACTTATTGCATTTTCTATTGCATAATATTCTTTTTCTCCTATCTTTGCTTCTTTTACTGTACTTTTTTGTAAAGTTATCCAACCATCTATATTTACAGGTTTATAATCTGTTTCAGTTCCATCTATTACTAATCTATTATCGTTTGTTCCTGTTATCTTTCCATCATAAAAATTTAACTTTCCAAGAGAATAAGAATCAATTTTTTTTATTGTTGGACTGCTTGTGTTCACATTTCCATCTTTTTCTCCTATATTTAATATACAATTTAAATTATTACATATTCCATTTATTGTTCCAGCAGTTCCACTATCTTTTATTGTTAATTTTATATTAGAACTACTAATATATAAAGAATAATTGTTATTTTCATCAGTAACAGCAGTATTATTAATGCTAAAACCATTTAAATCTATTATTGCATTTGTTTCACTTAGTACTTTAATTAGAGAAGTTCTTTCTACATTTTTCAACAAATCTATTTCTTCTCCATTTTTTGCTACTGCTAAAGCTTCTTCTAATGTTGGATAAGTTTGATCTTCTATTTGTGCCTCATTATCTACTAGTGGCATAACCTCATTTCCAACTAGAAAAATTTTTTCTACTAATACTTTACTTTCTATTACTATTTTCTTATTACCAAATATAAATAATATTATTCCTAACAAAAATGCTATCAGTATTATTTTCTTCTTACTTTTCATCTGTTGCCTCCTTAACTGTTATATTAGTTTATATAAAAAGATAGATTATATTCTTCACTAAAAATATAATCTATCTCTTAATTTTTGCATAGCATTTTTAGAGTAGATTAAATCTACTCTTTTTACTTCTTTTAAATTGATACGTGTGTGTGTGTGTGTGTGTGTGTGTGTGTAGAGCCACAAGGGTTTTATCTATCATTTTTTGTTTTTCCTTTGTTTTATATTATAAAAGCGAAATAAAACTTAGCAAAGTTTTATTTCACTTTTAATCTTTTTATTTATATAAGATAAAATCTATTATTCTAATTTCTATCTGTTACATAATATCCAACTCCTCTTTTTGTTATAAGGATTTTTGGATTTGCTTTATCTTTTTCAATTTTATCTCTAATTCTATTCATTGTAACATCTATTGTTCTTATTGCACCAACATATTCTTCGTATTCCCATACATCACGTAAAAGCATTTCTCTTGTTACAACTTGTCCTGGTTGACTTGCTAAATATCTTAAAACATCAAATTCTTTTTTAGTTAGATTAATTACTTCACCTTTAACTCTTGCTTCTACTTTTTTAAGATCTAAAGTTAAGTCTCCTACTTTTATTATATCATTTTTATCTTCATTTTTTTGATTATTCATTGCATCCATATTAGCATTTAATTCTGCTTTTCTTAAGTTTGCTTTTATTCTAGCCATTACTTCTCTAATTTGAAAAGGCTTTGTAATATAATCATCTGCTCCCATTTCTAAGCCAACAATTTTATCTGATTCTGTATCTTTAGCTGATATCATTAGTATTGGAATATTAGATATATTTAAAGCATATCTTATTTTTTTACATACTGATATTCCATCAAGTTTTGGTATCATTACATCTAATAAAATTAAATCTGGTTTTTCATTAATTGCCATTTCTACTGCTGTAACTCCATCATATGCTTCTAAAGTATTATATCCCTCTTTTTGTAAGTTAAATACTAATAATTCCATTATACTTTGTTCGTCATCTACTACAAGTATAGTTTTTTTATCTCTTTCAACTATTTCTTCCACAAAATTACCGCCTTTCTAAAAGAAATTATCAAAATTATAATTTCTTTATATCATATTTAACAATTTAGTACAAGTTTTTTTTCAAATTTATTAAAAAAATATTACATAAAAATTTCAATATTATATATTTTTCCATTATCTTTAATTAATATTTTTTTATCTTTTATTTCATTGCCATTAACTATAAATTTCTCCACTCCTGTATTTTTTCCGTTATTATTTCTTACTTTTATTTTATACACTGTTGTTTTATACTTATACTGTATTTCATATTCTTTCCAATCTTTTTTTATACATGGTTCAACTCTTAAAAAACCATCCTCTATTTTAAGTCCTAAAACATATTCTAATATGGCTTTATAATACCAGCTACTTGAACCTGTATACCAATTCCATCCGCCTCTTCCTACTAAATCTTTATTACTATATAAATCTGCCTCTAATATATATGGCTCTAATTTAAATCTTTTAGCTTCTTCTTTATTTTTAGAATGTTCTATTGGATTTATAATTTCAGCAAGTTCTATTGCCTTATCACCAAATCCTAAAATTGCCTCTGCTATTAAAAGCCAACAACTACTATGAGTATATTGTCCTCCATTTTCTCTAATTCCTGGTGGATAATCTTTTATATATCCTGGATTTACACTAGATTTTTCAAAAGGTGGATCAAATAATTTTATAATTTTATTTTCTCTATCAATTAAATAATTTTCTGCTTCTTCCATAGCAATAAATTTTTTATCATTATCGCCTGCACCTGAAATTACAGACCAACTCTGAGATATACTATCTATTCTACATTCTTCTGAATTAATACTTCCTATTTCTTGTCCATCATCTGTAATTGCTCTTTTAAACCATCTTCCATCCCATCCTTTGGAATTTATATTCTTTTTCAATTTTTCTTTACAATTTTCATATTTTTCTACTAAATCTTTACGATTTTTACGTTCACAAACTGGTATAAATTTATTTAAAACATCATATAAGAAAAAACCAAGCCATATACTTTGACCTTTACCTTTTACTCCTACTTTGCTAAACCCATCATTCCAGTCACCAACACCAATTTTAGGAAATGGATCTACACCTTTATCTAATACATTTTCTATTGCCTTTATGCAATGTTCAAATAAACTTTCTTTAATATTACTTCCATGATATAAATTATATCTTTCTTCTTCATATTCTTTTAAAATTTCTCCACTTAAATACTCAATATTTTCATCTAAAATGCTATCATTATTTTCAAATTTAATATATTCTATAGTTGCATATACAAGCCAAAGCATATCATCTGAAAATCTTGTTCTTATTCCTCTTTTAGTTTCATTATGCCACCAATGAAGAACATCTCCTTCATAAAATTGATGTCTTGCACAATTAATTATTTGCTCTCTTAAATATTTTGAGTCTACATATTTTATCCCTAAACAATCTTGAAGCTGATCTCTAAAACCATATGCTCCTCCTGATTGATAATAACCTGTTCTTCCTATAATTCTACTTGCTAAAGTTTGGTAAACAAGCCATCCATTCATCATAATATTTAAGCTTTCTATAGGTGTTTTTACTTTTATAATATCTAGTATATCTTTCCATTTTGTTTTAGTTTTAACTAATTCATTTTCTACTGTTTTTTCTTCACTATACTTATCTTTTATTGAAACAATATTGCTATTACTATTCTCTTCTCCAATTAATATATAAAATTCTTTATTTTCAAATTTATCAAATTTTAAAGTAAATTCTACACCTAAACAAGAATTTTTTCCAAAACCTGATTTATTATTTAGAGTAGTGTAAAGTGAATCAGGTTCTAATACACTTCCCTTTCCAAAAAAATTCTCTTTTTCACCTGTAAAAGATTTTATTTCTATATTACTTGTTAAATACATAACTCTATTTCTAAAGTTTTCTTCAGTAAAAACATTTTTTATTTTTAAAACATTAGCTTCCTTTTCAACATATAAATTACCATTGCTTAAAAATTCATCTTCACCTAAAACAGTTTTTATATATAATAATAATTTAATATTTCTTTCCTCATTGATAAGATTTTTTATTCTGAATTTTAGTATTTTTAAAGATTCTTCATTTGGAACAAAAACTTCTAATTCTTGTTTTAAATTATCATTTAAATTTTTAACTTCTGTATATCCAAATCCATGTATTACATAGTAATAATTTTTATTAGGAATTACACCAGAATTTAATGTCCATATAGATTTATTATCTTCATCTTTTATATAAAATATTTCAGAAGGCATATCTATAACTCTATCATTATTCCATGCTGTAAGTCTATTTAATCTACTATTTCTACTCCATGTATATCCTCCTAAATTATCTGTAACTACTGTTCCAAAAAAATTATTGCATAATATATTACACCATACTGATGGTAAAATATTATCTGCATTTTTATAAATAAAATATTCTTTACCATCTTGAGTAAAACCACCATATGAATTATCATATAACAATTTTTCTTTTTTTAGAGGTAAAACTTCTTCATTTATATTTACTTGTTTTTCTTTTTTTACTACATTTTCATCAATCTCATTTTCTTCTAATTCTTTTATATGTGTTTCTATTCCTCCAATTGAAGCATTTATAATTATTCTTGCTTTAAATTTTATAACTTCTAAATCTTCTTTCAATAATTCATCTTTATTTAAAATAAAAATTCCTGCATCTTTTAAATATGATAATTGCTTATTTGAAATTACTTCATTTATACTTTCTCTAACAAATCTTTCATATACATCAGTTTCTTCATTCAAAATAATTAAATCAATATAAATTTTTTTAGCTCTATAATATTCAAAGGCATTTATTACTTCTTCTATTACATATATATCTTCAATCTTTTTTATTTTTGCAAGTATAATAGGATTATCACCTGAAATTCCAAATTTCCATAAACTATCTATTTGTGCATTTTCTATAATTTTATTCTCTTTTATATAATTTAATTTTAAAATATATTTTAAAAGTCTTACATAAAGGTCTATTTTTTCACCATCTACTTGTAAATACTTACTCTCTTCTTCACTTCTTGCTCTAGCAATATTTAAAATTCTAACTATTTCTTCTTCACTTTTTATATTTTCTAAATTATCTATAACATCTTTTTTATTTTCAGATACTGATATTAGAAAATTAATATTAGCAACCTCTTTGGCCCTTATTTTTATAGTTCTTTTCATTGCTATTATTGGATCTGTAACTTGAAGAATTTCTTTAGAAAAATTAGATTGCTTTTTTATTAATTTAGAAATTCCTAAATTTTCTCTTCCTAAATACTTTTCTTTATTAATTTCATACTCGAAATCCACAATTTGTTCATTTTCTGTGTATAAAGTAGTTGCAAGATACATATTTTCTCCAGTATCTCTATCTTTTTTCTCAAAAATGATATTTTCATCACTTTCTTCTAATTTCATAAATAATTTGTTAAATGCTGGATGAGAATATTCTTGCATCTTCTTTGATAATGATGGTTCAAAATCAACAATAATTTCTAATACTTCTTCTTGATTTCCTAAATTTTCAATTTCAACTCTTCTAATCTCAATAGCTTTATTAGGATCAAGACAAATAATTTCTTCTATTTTTAAGTTGTTTTCTTGTTTTACAAATCTTACTTTATCTGGTGCAAAAACAACTTTTGCATTCTCTTTTGTATCAATAATTTTCTTGTTTTTTACATTTTTTATATAACAATTCATTCTTTGTTTTAATTCTGAGGTTTCTTTGTAATTATTTACCATCAAATTATCATATTCACTTATACTATCACCATAATCATCTATTGTAATTTTATATTTCTCATTTGATATAACATTTACATTTCTATAAATTTTGTTTGGTTTTTCAATTACTCTTTCAATATATGAACTATAATTTAGATTTTTGTTTTTAGTTATTTTCTCTTTCTTTTCTTTTGTTATAATCATTTGAATTGGCATTCTTTCCTGCAAAAGTATATTAGTAGCTTCTATTTCTGGATTTTTATTAAAACGCCTTTTTAATATATTTTTATTTAAAATATTATTAATTGATAATAAAATTAAACCTTGATGATGTGCCATATAAGTTTTTACTGGTACTTTTCCTTTATTTCCAACTCTTGATAAAGTATAATCTACTGATTCATAAAAACCATATTTTCCTGTTGCTCCATCAATTTCTAACTGTTTCAAATTTCTTATTCCATTTTCTAATTCGTCTTCAAGTGACAAAAAGGTGCTATAAGGAGATACTACCATATCTTCATCTAATCCTCTTTTTAGTCCAAGCCATGGAATTCCAAATGCTTTATACTGATAATTATTATTTAAGTCTCTAAGATTAAAAGCAGATTCTGAAAATCCCCATGGAACTCCAAGTCTTTTACAATATTCCATTTGACACATTATTGCAAACTTACTTGCTTCATCTAAAAGACTACCTTTATATCTCTTTAAATTTATATTTGGCATTAAATATTCAAATGCAGTTCCAGTCCATGATACCAAACCTTTATATCCATTTAAACTAGTAAGTGTTCTACTTAAATTATTCCAATGCTTTTCTGGAATATCACCTTTTGCAATAGCAACAATACTTGCTTGTCTTGCTTCTGAAGCCAAAAAATCATAATATGAATCTGTAAGTTTATTTTCTTCTAAATTATATCCAATAGATAATAATTTGTTTTTTTCACTATATAATTTTGTAAAATCAGCATTATTAATTAAATCATTAACTGTATTTATTATATTTTCAAAATCACCTTTATTTTTATTTTCAATAAAAAATTGTTTTACGATATATAAATATCCTACAAAATTTCCACTATCTACAGATGAAATATATCTTGGTATTAAAGGCATTAATGTTTTTGTATTATACCAATTATATAAATGTCCATTCCATTTACTTAAACCACATATAGTAGCTATTATTTTATTAAGATAATCTACAGTTTTCTTAAAATTAATATAACCTAGATCATAGGCTGAAATTACAGCTAAAAGCTCAAGTCCAATATTTGTTGAAGAAGTTCTATTTACTATTTTCTTATTTCTATCTTCTTGATAATTATCTGTTACTAAATAATTATTTTCTTCATTTATATTATCTTCAAAAAAACTCCATGTTCTTTTCCCAATTTCACTTAAATATCTTCTATTAACTTCTGAAATTTCTTGAACCTTTTGAGTATCTAAGCTTATATACCATGCTATAATTGGTCCAACAATCCACAATATTCCTAAAATTTTAGATATTATAGATGGGAAAATTAAAAATATAAGTCCAACTATAAAATTAACTATTAATTCTCTATACGTATAATTCAAATCTGTTTTTGAGTTTTTTTCTGAATCTTCTGCTGTAACCCATTCTAATAGTTTTGTTTTATTATACATTCTGTATAAACTTCTAATTATCGCATCTACATTTTTTAATGTTTCATATGGAAGAAAAATAACTTGCAAAAAAATTCTAATTATACTTATTTTTATACTGTTAAGTTCTTTAGAGAACTTTTTATATGCGTAAACAGCTCCATTTATATTACTTTCCTTAAAAATTATATAGTTTATAATATCAATTATATATGGTATTGTTATTCCTACAACTGATATACAAATCAATAGATTATTTACAAAATTATTATTAATTACTCCTATACAACCTAAACAAAGTAATATAAAAGAAAAAAATTGAAGTAAACTCCTACGTAAATTATCATATATTTTAAATTTAGAAATTTCATTTAATCTGCTATTTTTAAGCCATTTAATAATTTGCCAATCTCCTCTTGTCCATCTATGATTTCTTAAAATATATGGTATATAACGTGATGGATAACCATCTAAAAGCATTACATCAGTTAAAAGTCCACAACGCAAAAAATTTCCTTCTAATAAATCATGACTTAAAATTGTATTTTCTGGAAACTCATTTTTTAAAATTCTATTATAAATATCTACATTATATATTCCTTTACCTGTAAAAATTCCCTCTTCAAAACAATCTTGATATATATCTGAAATAGCATTTGTATAAACATCAATTCCACCTTTCATACTAAATAACTCTATAAAAAGACTTTTTTGTGAAAGAGATAAATCCATTCCTATTCTTGGTTGCATAATTCCATAACCATCTATTACTACGTCATCTTTTATAACAGGAATATTTAAAATATGACTCATTGCTCCAATAAGTTTTGATGCTGTATTTAAATTTAAATTTGTATCACTATCAAGTGTTATAATATATTTTATATTTGGAATTTTATCTTTTTCATTTTCTATAGTATTTTCTAAAAAATCATTATCTATTTGCTTTTTTATATATTTATTAAATGTAGTAAGTAACCCTCTTTTTCTTTCCCATCCAATATATGATTCTTCACAAGAATTCCACATTCTTTCTCTATACAAAAAATGAAATTTACTAAATTTGTCTGTTCTATATTTTTCATTTAATTTTTTACAAATTTCTATACCACTAGAAATAACTTCATTATCAAAATCTTTTGTTTTTGATTCTTCTTCTGAACAATCTCCTAAAAGAGCAAAATATAGATTTTCAGATTTATTAGCTAAATAATATACTTCTAGTTTTTCAAACATTTCAATAACTTTTTCTTTTGTTTTTAAGATTGTTGGAATTACTACAAATGTGCTATTATTTTCTGGTATTCCATTATCATAGTCCATTTTGGGTATTAATGTAGGTGCTTTAAGTTTTCCTAACACATAATTTTCTATTCTAAAAAATATTTCAGTTAATGGTATATATGATAATACACCTATAGCTGTTGCAATATATGGATTTCTTAATTTTAAAAATGTTATTACATACATAATAAAAGCTAAATATAATGGAACAAGTACACTAGTTCCTATATATAACCTAGATTTTTCATTAGTTTTCAATTTTCTATAATTTTTTATTTCTAATGCTTCATTTAATTCTTTTATTCCTTCTGTTTTTAACAAATAATAACCAACATGAGATTTTTTTAATTCTACTAAATCTTTTGCATTTCTAAATCTCTCACATAGTTCAATAATCTTCTCTGAAATATATATTTCAGAGATCTTAGTTTTCCTTGATTTTTTTTCAATTAAACCTCTATAATAACTTTTGGTTTCTTCATCTTGACATGGATAAATTCCTGAAGGATCAAGTTTTAGTATTTCTTCAGAAGCATTCATATAACTAAACAATTCAGAAAAATCTATTCTATTCATTTCTTTTATACTAGTTATACAATTTCCCATTGTTATTTTTATATTTGCTATATTAAAATGCTCTTTTTGTATTACTTCTGAAATTGAAAGTCCAGTTTTTTGAACTTCTTTTTCTAAAATATTTTGGTATACAATAGCTTTTTTTCCATATTTTTTTAATTTATATGACATATATTCTATAAAAGGATATTTTAAAGTCTCTTCAGTAACTCTTAGATGCTTATTTGTATTTACAAATTTTAAATTATTACTCTTTTTTTCTACTAATCTTTCAATAATACTTTCTGCTTTACATTTCTGAATTTGTGAAGAATATATTTTTTCACATAACTCTCTAATTTTAGAAATTATTGAAATTTTTATAAATATTCCTACATTAGATAATTCGTCCATACTAAGTATTTTTTTTCTTTGATAGCTTTTAAGTGCTATATCTATAATTTCTCTATCTATTTTACAATCTGAAAAAGCTACAATTTGTTCTGCCAAAACATATGCTCTTGCAAACCCAAAATATCTATCATTTGAAAGTCCTATCATTTTTTTATACTTTTTTAAAGGCAATTCTTTTTGAATTACTTTTACTGTTTCTTCAATTATATAGAAATTATCTAAAATCCATTCACCTGCTGCATGTACTTTTATTCCTAATTTTAGATGTTTAGTAAGTAAATTATATGTTTCTAAAATAAATTTATAATTTTCTAATAATCCATATACAGGGTATGTGTTCTTATTAGAAAAACTTTTTATACTATGTTCTGATGCCACTTTTTCAATATGTTTTGCAAATTGATTTTTATCTAAAAGTGTTCCACTAATATTTAACTTTTTATTATTTTTCATAAAATTCCCCTTATGCTATTTTCACGTATTTTTTCCACATTTTAATAAAAATATGCAAAACTTTTTTTAAGAAAAATAGTTATATATTATTTTTTATTTCATAAACTTAAATACATAAAAAAATTCTAATTGGAGATTATTATGATTGTTTTAAACAAAAAAAGATTACTTTTTATAAATTTAAGTATTATACTTTCAATTTTTGTGTATAGCATAACTTCAAACAAACTACTAGAAACTCAAGAAGTATCATCTACTCCTGTTTCAAATCATACTATTATTTTAGATGCTGGTCATGGATTTCCTGATCGGACGGTGCTAGTAGCCAAGATGGAACTTTGGAAAGCAATCTTAATTTGGATATAGTATTAAAATTACAAAATCTATTAGAGAGTTCTAATTGTACAGTTATACTTACTCGTTCAGATGAAAATGGAATTTACGAAAGTAGTGCAGATACAATAAGAGAGCAAAAAGTATCAGATATGAAAAATCGTGTGGAAATAGCTAATAACTCAAATGCTGATATGTTTGTTTCAATTCATATGAATAAAATAGAACAAACTCAATATAGTGGTTGGCAAACTTTTTATAAAAATGATGATGAAAATAGCAAAGAAATTGCTCAAAATATACAAACTAGTCTTAATTATTTTTTAAAAAATGAAAATTCAAGAAAAATAAAATCTATATCTGGTATTTATTTAACTAAAAATGTTGATATTCCTTTAGTTTTAGTCGAATGTGGTTTTCTTTCAAACTCTGATGAAACAAATTTATTGAAAACAGATTCATATCAAGATGAACTAGCTTGGAGTATATATATTGGTATAATGGATTATTTTAAATAACTTCATATTGATTTAAGCCTCTATTTATGATATTACTAAGCATAGAAAAGAGGTATATATGGGTTTATATAATGATAAAAAAGACTATGAAGAATTAGTTAAAGAAAATATTCAAAAAGCTAAGCTTTTATATAATCTTTCAGATGAGGATAAAAAAACTGTTTTAGAACTTCTTAATCAAAAAGAATTAGTTAAAGAAAAAAATGGTCTTTTTGCTAATTTTCAATTAAAAAGACTTAATAGAAAAATTGAGAAAATTAGAGGCAAGTATACATAATATTGACTATTTTTATAAAATTTATTATAATATATATAATTACATTATTGTGAATGTTAGGGGAAAACACAGCGATGTAATAACAATATAATAATAGAATAGTCAGGAGGGCTAACAATGACTAAGAAAGATTTTTACAACGAAATAGTTCGGCTAACAGATGAAATCAAAAAAACTGGAACTGCTGAGCGCATTTTCTTTTGTGCTCAAAAAGGCTTCGTAGAAACTATAAATTCAACATTAAGTGATTTTGAAAAAGATTATGAAGATTTATTTTCACAAATAATCGACTTTAAAAATCACTGGAACTGCTTTAAGTCTAATGGAAAAATTTTGGGCCCTACAATAACCGACCTCAAAAATCAATGGAACAGCTTTAATAAAAATAAGTCTAATGGAAGAATTTTTGGTTCTGCAGACAATGAAGAAACTGGTATTTTCAAATATGATCCAAATGTTATTGATACACTAAGCTTTATTGTTTTTCTGATTTTAGCACATATTAATGACATTGATATTTTTGAAGATACCGATGTAGACTCTGATTCTCAGGAAGGTTTTTTTCAGGCGATTGCAAGTTGCGGAAAAGAATATTGTATGCTTGAAAATTTCTTACGTGGAAATAATTTGATTACCTTCCTTGAAGATGATTACTATAACAATGTAGGAGCGCTTCTGGTAGATATTTTTGATGAAGAATTTGAAGATCTTTTGTAAAATTTAACCCCTAACAAAAATGCAGGGAGAGCAATCTCCCTGCATTTTTTATCTCATTAAATAAGAAAAAATTATTGAACTTAATTTTAAACTGTTATGTCTAATTGTTCCATCTGTAGTAGTTAATAAATCATCTTCAATAAGTTCATATTTTGCTTTCTTTATATTTTCATAATCTATTGGAACTTGATCTTTTTGTTCTTCTATTTCATATTTTTTAAGCATTTCTTTAGGAATTTTTGTATTACTTGCAATTACTACATCTATAGTATCTTTTCCTAAATATTGTTCTAAAACATTAACATGATCACTAACACCAAAACCATCTGTTTCTCCTGGTTGTGTCATAGCATTTGCAATATACATAACTTTTGCTTTAGCATTATTTATAGCTTCTACAACATCTTTACAAATTATATGTGGCATAACACTTGTATATAAACTACCCATACTTAAAATAATTAAATCTGCTTCTTTAATTGCATCAAATACTTCTGGAAGTACATGTGGATTTTCTTTATAGAAGAATTTTTTATATTTCTTATTTGCCTTTGTAATTTCTTCTTCTCCTTCTATTATCTTTCCATCTGTTGTTTCTCCCATTAAAGTTAAACAATCTTCTGATAATGGTAATACTTTATGTTTTACATCTAAAATTTTACTTAAATATTCAATACTTGTTTTTAAACTTCCAGTTTCTCTTATTAAAGATGTTAAAATTAAATTTCCTAAGGCATGACCATTTAATTCACTATATGTAGATAATCTATACTCCATTACATCTCTTACTTCATCTGGTAATGTAGATAAATTACTTAAAACCTTTCTTATGTCACCAACTGCTGGTGTAGAAAATTCTTTTCTAAGTCTTCCTGTACTTGCACCATCATCTGATACAGTTATAACTGCAGTTATATCTACTGGAAAATATTTTAACCCTTTTAATACAAATGAAGTTCCTGTTCCTCCACCTAAAATTACTACTTTTTTATCTTTCTGCATAATACCTCCTTATGTTTTTGATTTATACTATATTATTCAATAAATTTATAAATGATACTAAATTTCACTTCTACCTTGTAATGCTTTTGTTAAAGTAATTTCATCTGTATATTCCAAATCTCCACCTATAGGAATTCCTCTAGCAATTCTTGTTGTTTTTACTCCTAATGGCTTTAATATTTTAGAAATATACATTGAGGTTGCTTCACCTTCAACCCTCGGGTTAGTAGCAAGTATTACTTCTTTTACTTCTCCATTCATTATTCTATTTAGTAATTCTTTAATTTTTATATCATCTGGCCCTATACCATTCATTGGAGATATTGAACCATGTAAAACATGATAAACTCCGTTATATTCATGAGTTCTTTCCATTGCAATTACATCTCTTACATCTTCTACAACACAAATTGTAGATTGATCTCTTTTCGGATTTGAACATATATTACATGGATCTGTATCTGATATATTAAAACATTTAGAACAAAAATGTAAATTTTTTTTAGCATTTAATATAGAATTTGTGAATTCCTCTGCCTCTTCTAAAGGTAAATCTAACATATAAAATGCTAATCTTTGAGCTGTTTTGTGTCCTATGCTTGGTAATTTTTCAAAAGATTCTATTAATTTTTCTATTGAAGGTGAATAATATGACATTTTATTTTCCTTTTCTAATTATATTTACATTAACCCTGGTATATTGTATTTTCCAAGTGATGCTGCTTGTGCTTCATCAACTTTTCTTAATGCTTCATTTACAGATGTTAAAATTAAATCTTGTAGCATTTCTACATCATCTGGATCTACTACATCTTTTTGAATTTTTATTTCTTTTATAACCTTATTTCCATTTACTTTAACATATACTGCTCCACCACCAGCTGTAGCATCAAATTCTCTTGTTCCTAATTCTTCTTGTGATTTTTCCATATCTGCTTGCATTTTTTTTGCTTCTTTCATTAACTGATTTATATTCATTCCTCCGAAGCCTCCCATTCCTCCTGGAAATCCTCCTCTTTTTCCCATTTTAAATTCCTCCATTCTTTATTTTAATCTATTATATTTATATCAATTCCTAAATCATTTATAGATGAAGTATTTTCTAGTTTAGGAGCATTTTTTGTATCTTTATATTTTAAATGCATTTCTTTTCCTGTAACTTTAAATACTTCTTTTATTAATTCATTTTTATTATTTACATCTTCTAATATTCTTTGATTAAATGAAGTTAAACCATTTGGAAATTCTACTTCCCAAACTAAATCATTTATTTCATTTATTTTGGTATTTATTAAAGCTGTATATAACCTTATTTTGCCATTTCTTTTAAGATTATCTATTACTTTTTTCCACATTTCTTGAGTTTTACCTGTTACTGTAGAAGTATTATTTTCTTTTTTTACTTCTACTCTTTTTTCACTAATAATTGGTTTTTCTATTTTTACTTCTGGCACATAATTTTCTGAATTTATATTTTCTAATTTATTTTCTAAAATCTGTAATCTTTTTTCTATATCAGAACCTATAATATTTGATTTTCTACAAACTTTAATAATTCCTGTTTGAAACATTATTGTTTTTTGAGAAGACCATTTGATATCATTTTCTAATTCTGATAATTGATATATTATATCTAAAAGTCTATCTTTTTCTGCTATATCAGCTAATTTTTTTATTTCTTCAATTTCACTTTCTGAATATAATTTTAAATCATTTGTAGCCTTATAAACTAATATATCTTTAAAATATTTTATTACTTCCCATAAATAATTATATAAATCTTTTCCATCATTTATTACTTCATCAATAACTTTTAATGATTTTACTGTATCATATTCTAATATTCCATTTGCAAGTTTATTTATAAACTCTAAACTTGGAAGGCCTACTAAGTCTTTTACTTTTTCCACAGTAATATTTTCTGAATTTTCTTGGCTACATCTTTCCAATATACTTATAGCATCTCTCATATGCCCTTCTGAAAGTATAGCTATAATTTTTAATGCAGATTCTTCAATTTTTATATTAGCTTCTTTACAAATTATTTTTAATCTTTTTATTATATCTTCTTCTGATATTTTCTTAAAATCAAATCTTTGACATCTAGATAATATAGTTGTTGGTAATTTTTGAGGTTCTGTGGTTGCTAAAATAAATTTAACATGTTCTGGTGGTTCTTCTAATGTTTTTAATAAAGCATTAAAAGCTGATGTTGAAAGCATATGAGCTTCGTCTATAATATATACTCTATATTTTGCTTTTGTAGGTAAAAAATTTACTTCATCTCTTATTAATCTTATATCTTCTACACTATTATTTGAAGCAGCATCCATTTCAACAACATCTGTTAATGAACCATTTAAAATTTCTTTACAAATTTCACATTCATTGCAAGGCTCACCATCTTTCATATTTAAACAATTTACTGCTCTAGCTAAAATTTTTGCTGAAGTAGTTTTACCTGTACCTCTTCCTCCATTAAATAAATATGCATGACCAACTCTATCTGATATTAACTGGTTTTTTAAAGTTCTTGTAATATGTTCTTGTCCAACCATTTCTGAAAATTTTAGTGGTCTAAAATTTCTATAAAGAGCTGTATATGACATTATTTACCTCCTTTATCTTATGAGATTAAATACAAAATAGCTTTCCTTAGGGAAGGCATGCGAATCACATAAAATACACTACTTATCGCTGCTTTCTTCCGAACCTGACGAGATTCATAGCTTTTTATTGAAGCATACCTTCCTTAAGAAAAGCCACTTTAACTTTAACGATTATATAATGGTTTTCCTTATTTTGCAATACTTTTTAATTAATTTATCTTCTTTTAAATACTACATTTGAAAAATCTGTAATTTCTTTATAAGAAGAACCTTCTTCTATAACAGTATCTAAAGGTAAAGCTAAATTAATTGTTCCTACAAAATTAATATTTTCACTTGTTGTTATAACTATATCAAAATTAATATCAAATTTTATTTGTTCTAATTTTATTCCTAAATTAGAAAGCAATTTACCATCATAACTTACTTCTTCTGCTTCATTTGATATATAAGAGCCTAAATCTTCTATTGAAAGTCTAAAACCTAAAGTTCCTCCGTTATTTGAAATTTCTAATGATTTCATATCATCTATACTTCCACCTAAATAAGTAATTCCTTCTTTTAAATAATCTTGCTCACTATAAGTATATAAATTTGGAAGATCTCCTGTAGGTCTTAATAGCTTTAAATTACCAATTTCAGGTGATTTATTTATAGTAAAATTTTCTAATTTTATTTCTTTTATTGCTTGCTTATCTTCAATTGTTTTATCTAAATATAAAAATATATCATTAACTTGTTTTATACCTATATTCCATATGTTATTAGAATCTTCATTTTCCTTTCCATCAACTGTACTTACTACAAGCATTTTTGTAAGTGAAAAAGGTAGAGTTTGCTCACCTTCAACATTATATTTTATCATAATTGAAATTACCATCATTATTAAAATTGATACAAATAATAAAAATAAACACTTTTTAAATAGATTTTTTTTCATTTTTATTCCTTTCTCTCAAAAATTTAAAAAAATCTTTAAGCAAAGCTTCACATTCTTCTTTTAATATATATTTGTCCACTTCAATTTTATGATTAAATTTATAATCTTGTAATAAATTTAAAACTGACCCACAAGCACCTGTTTTATTATCATCAGCCCCAATATATAATTTTTTTATTCTTGAATTTATTAATGCACCAGCACACATTGGGCAAGGTTCTAATGTAACATACATTTCACAATCAAGTAATCTCCATGCACCTAATTTTTTACAAGCTTTTTTAATTGCTAATATTTCAGCATGACATGTAGCATCTTTTGTTATTTCTTTAGTATTATGTGCT
>CANQEX010000035.1 GCA_947596225.1 uncultured Clostridia bacterium
GCATTTGTTACAATTTGTTTTACTGGTTCTTCTAATGCTTTTAATATTATTTTTACACCTATTTTTTCATCTTCTGATACTTCATTTATTAATTTCTCAACTTCAGGTATTACATTAACATAAGCTGTACCACCACCTGGTAATATTCCTTCTTCTACTGCAGCTTTAGTAGCAGATAAAGCATCTTCTATTCTTAGTTTTTTCTCTTTCATTTCAATTTCTGTAGCAGCTCCAACTTGAATAACAGCAACACCACCAGTAAGTTTTGCAAGTCTTTCTTGAAGTGATTCTTTATCATAGCTAGATAATGTTTCATCTATATTATTTTTAATTTGTTTTATTCTAGCTTCTAATGCTTTTTTATCTCCCATTCCATCAACAATAATTGTATTTTCTTTAGTGCATTTTACTTGTCTAGCTCTACCAAGTTGAGCTAAAGTAGTTTCTTTTAAATCTAATCCAAGTTCAGATGTTATAACTTCTCCTCCTGTTAAAATAGCTATATCTTGTAGCATTTCTTTTCTCTTATCTCCAAATCCAGGAGCTTTAACACCTACAACATTTAAAATTCCTCTTAATTTATTTAAAATTAATGTTGATAATGCTTCATTTTCAAAATCATCAGCTATAATAACAAGTTTTCCACTTTGTGTGCTTAATTCTTCTAATAAAGGTAATATTTCTTGTATATTTGATATTTTTTTATCTGTTATTAATATATAAGGATTATCCATAACAGCTTCCATTTTATCTGTATCTGTTACCATATATGGTGATACATAGCCTTTATCGAATTGCATTCCTTCTACAACATTTACTTCTGTAGAAGAAGTTTTAGATTCTTCGATTGTTATAACTCCATCTTTAGAAACTTTTTCCATTGCATCAGCTATTAAACTTCCTATTTCTTGATTATTAGCTGATATACTAGCAACTCTAGCAATATCTTCTTTTCCATTAATAGGAGAACTTATTTTCTTTAAAGCCTCTATTGCTACATTTGTAGCTTTATCCATTCCTCTTTTTATAGATAAAACATCTCCACCAGCTGCAACATTTTTAACTCCTTCTTTTAACATTATTTGAGCTAATACTGTAGCTGTTGTAGTTCCATCACCTGCAATATCATTAGTCTTTGTAGATACTTCTTTTACTAAAGAAGCTCCCATATTTTCAAACTTATCATCTAATTCAATTTCCTTTGCTATTGTAACACCATCATTTGTAATAAGTGGAGCACCAAAATTTTTATCTAATACTACATTTCTTCCCTTTGGACCTAATGTAACTTTAACAGTATCTGCTAATTTATTAACTCCTTCTAATAATTTTTTTCTAGCATCTTCGCCATATCTAATTTCTTTTGACATATTTTACATACCTCCATTTTATAATTATTAAATATTTTTATTTTTATTCTACAATTGCCAAAATATCAGATTGTTTTACAATTATATATTCTATACCTTCGTATTTTACTTCTGTTCCTGAATATTTGCTTGTTATTACTTTATCTCCTTTTTTTACTTCCATTACTACCTTTTTTCCATTTTCATCTATTCCACCTGGTCCTACAGATATTACTTCTGCAATTTGTGGTTTTTCTTGAGAACCAGCTGTTAAAATTATACCTCCTTTAGAGGTTTCTTCTGCCTCTATCATTTTAATTAATACTCTGTCATTTAATGGTTTAATCATTTTACTTCCTCCTTATAAATAATTTCTAGATTGCTTAAATTATATCTATAATAAAAATTAGCAGTCTTGTTGTTTGACTGCTAATAATTTATACCCATTTTATTAAATTGTCAATACATATTTTAAAAAAAGTTAAATTTTCTTTTCATAGTTTGAACATTTTCTATATCGAAATAAGTTAATTTTATTCCATACTCTAACAACTTTTCATCATATTTATTATTTTGAAGGTCTATTTCTAACTCTTTAGAATTTTTAACTAAAGTGTCTATATCTAATTTATATTCAGTACAAATTTCATTTATTCCTTCTTCAATAGAACTTAATATATATATTCTAACTTTTTCTATTAACTCTTGTTTAGTAAAATGCGTTCTTAAGCCTATAACTTTACTTAAAAAGATTTGTGGATTTTCAATTTTAAAATCATATCTTCCATCTAATTTTATATATTTTTTTGTTCTTTTATTATTTTCCCAATCTATATATTTAATAGGTTTATTAAATATATATTTATTATTTGTTAATGGACTCAAAGTTAAAAATATTACACATAATTCTTCATTTTCTGAATTTCTAATAGTTAATTTCTGCCATTTTTCATTAATAATTTTATTAGTATTTTTTATAATATATTTTCCAATATTATCTTTGATATCTAAAATTTTTCCTTTTTCAAATAATATAACTGCCTGATTATCTTGAATTTTTATAACATCATTTTCATTAACTTTATATTTAACAAAAATAACATCATTTTTTAATTCATCAGATAAAATAATTTTCTCATTTTCTATTTTGTTATCATATTTTTCTAAATTAAACATCTATATCTTCCTTATTGTCTTTTGATTTTATTATTTCTGTAAAAGTATAATTTATACTTTTATTTTTTATTTTCTATTGCTGATTTTATTAATGCTTTAAATAATGGTGCTGGTTTATCTGGTCTTGACTTAAATTCTGGATGAAATTGTCCAGCAATAAAAAATGGATGATTTTTATATTCAACTATTTCAACTAAAGTTCCATCAGGTGAAGTTCCAGAACATATAAGACCTGCTTCCTCTAATCTTTCTTTATAATCATTATTATATTCAAACCTATGCCTATGTCTTTCATTAATATTTTCTTTTTCGTAAATTTTATATGCTAAAGTATCTTTTTTTATTTTACAAGGATAGCTTCCAAGTCTCATTGTTCCACCCTTTTTAGTAATATTTTTTTGTGTTTCCATTATATGTATAACTGGATTTTTAGTAGTATTGCTAAATTCGGCAGAATCTGCATCTTTTATTCCTAATACATTTCTTGCAAATTCTACAACAGCCATTTGCATTCCTAAACAAATACCTAAAAATGGTATATTATTTTCTCTAGCATATTTTATTGCTGTTATTTTTCCTTCTATTCCTCTATTTCCAAAGCCTCCTGGTACTAAGATACCATCATAATCTTTTAAAATATTTTGAACTGTATCTTTATTTATTGTTTCTGAATCTATAAATCCAACATTTACTTTTACTCCATTCGCAAACCCACCATGTCTTAGGCTTTCTGCTACAGATAAGTAAGAATCTTGAAGTTGCATATATTTTCCTACTAATGCAATATTTACTTCACCTTTTAAATTTCTAATATTTTCAATTAGTTTTTCCCATTCTTCATTTTGAGGCTCAACATTTTTTAAATTTAATTGTTTACAAACAGCTCTTGCTAATCCATGTTTTTCTAACATAAGAGGTACTGCATATAAGTTTTCTGCTGTAAGATTTGGTATAACATTTTCTGGTTTTACATTACAGAAAAGAGCAAGTTTATCTCTAATCTCATTTGGAATATCCATTTCAGTTCTACAAACTAATATATCTGGTTTTATTCCAAATGATTGTAATTCTTTAACTGAATGTTGAGTTGGTTTTGATTTTAGTTCATTAGAGCCACTTATATATGGTAACAAAGTAACATGAATATATAAAACATCTTCTGGATCTTTTTCTAAGCCTACTTGTCTTATTGCTTCTACAAATGCTAAACCTTCAATATCTCCTATAGTTCCACCTAATTCTGTAATTACTATATCTGCTTGTCCTTCAAAACTATATATATTTTCTTTTATTTCATTTGTAATATGAGGTATTACTTGAACTGTTTTTCCTAAATAATCTTCTCTTCTTTCTTTGTTTAGTACACTTTGATAAATTTTTCCAGAACTTACACTACAATTTTTATTTAAATTTACATCTGTAAATCTTTCATAATGTCCTAAATCCAAATCTGTTTCTGCTCCATCTTCAGTAACAAAAACCTCTCCATGTTCATAAGGACTCATTGTTCCTGGATCAACATTTATATAAGGATCAAATTTTTGATTTACAACATTATATCCTCTATTTTTTAATAATCTTCCAAGTGATGATGCTGTAATTCCTTTTCCTAACCCAGATACAACTCCTCCTGTTATAAAAATATACTTTGTTTTCATTTTAGCTCCTTTCACTTTTTTAAATTTTATAAAAAACAAAAAAACAGATTTAAAAAAAGGGTTTTTTTTTTAAATCTGTTTCGATTTATTTCTTTGATATTAATATTTTAACATCTCAGCAAATAAATTGCAAGCTTTTTTAACAAAAAGATGGTGTCAGAAAATTTTAAAAATTATAAAATTTAATTGACTTTTTATGTAAACTATGATAAAATAGTAATTGTTAAGGATTTGTCTTTAATACAAACATAAATAATAAAAGCAATTAAAATAGTAACGGAGATAAAATTTATTTTAATTTGCATATTTATTTTTGTATTAAGCTAAAATAAATCGGTAAGTCTTATGGCTTATCGATTTGTTTTTTTACAAAAAACCAAAGAGCAGATTGCTATAATATAGCTATCTGCTCCTTAGTCGAACTTACAGGATCTTCGTCACTGAGGTGACGAAGTCATTCAAATCCTCCCTTCTTTTTACCGGCAGGTATTCTACACCTGCCTTTTTCCTCAGCACCTCAACCTCCATCTCCTGGGTTAAACCCAGGAAGGAGCATAACTCTACGAAGTCCCCAATTCTCATACGAGAATTGGAATCTCCGAATCCCTCATTGAGGCGGCCATATCCGGAGATATGGCAGAGTCTTCGAGTCCAGGTAGCTGCAAAGCCACCCTTTCTCTCTGCCTCTGTTATGAAGACATCTTCACAGCCAGAGGCCCCTTTCCTGCTCCACAATTTGTGGAGCATACGGTCACCGAGTTTCTGATACTCGAGGATTAATCCTCGAATATCTTCATCTGCCAACAGTGCCCAGAACAGATTCCGAGCCTTTGGCATAGATCCTTTGAGGTATTGCACCTCAATGGATCTTTCCCCATAGTTTATCTGCAGTCCAACGACTGCATTTTTGGATGAGCCCCAATCGGAAGGACTGGAAACTTTTAGTACCTTCCGGATGGTGCCGAACTGCGGGTTACAAATTCTCATTTCTAAATTTTTTTTCATAATAACTTCCTTTCTGCCTCTCTCTTTTCTGTTTTTTTTTACGAGGAGGACTTTGGTGTAGCAAATGAATTATTAGCTGGAAAACCTTTGGGGTTTATCGTTTCACTTATTCAGTTTTTCCAAATAATTCATTTGCTGTTGGTTGTAAGTTCATAAATATGAGATTGCCTTTATACTTTAAACTTTAATTTTAACATAATATTTAAAAAAAGTCAATTTTTTCTCGTTAAAGTATTGACTTCTTTATATTATGTGTGATAAAATAATATTTTTTGTTAAAAAGTTGACAAATTTTTAAAAATATGCTACAATATAATTAGCAATATGAGAAAAACAAATGCCTTAACACCTGTAATGGATTTTTATAAGAAAAGAAAGAGTTAATTAACTCTTTTTTTGTGTAAAAAATTTTTTTTAATATTGTATTTTTTTTTGGTTTATAATATAATTTTATTGTTGAAGTAATGGAGGAAAAAATGATTATACCAAAATATATGATTGATTCAAAAACAATAGATGATGAAATTAAAATTTTAAATAATATTTTAAATCAACAAAGACAATTAAAAAAGACTTTAGTTTTGTATCTTGAAAAAATATCAGATGGTATTTATAATGCCTCTGATCCTACAGATATAAATTCTCTTGTTTCATGTCTTGATGGAATAAAGAAAAGTTTTTCAAATATTAAAGAAAATATTAATAGTGTTATTGAATTAAAACAATTCTTAGAAAATACTTTAAAAACTAGTGGTTATTTAAATACATTCGATTGTGAAACATATAATAAAACATTTAGTGAATTATTTGAAAAAATTACAGATGATAATGTATTTTATTATTCTTTTATGGAATCTTTATTAAAATATATGGATGTTATATTTAACAAATAAGAGGAAACTTAAAAATTTCCTCTTTTTATTTTTTAAAACCAATTAGGATAAATATTTCTAAAAATTGCTAAAATTCCATCAAAATTATCTCCTGATAAATTTTCAAATTGTACTTTAAATTTCTCATATTCTTCATTCCATGAACTATATAATTCATCACCTCTATGATCTGGAAAATTATAATTATTTTTTAAATATTTAGAAAAATATAAAGTATATTTTGTTGCTCCATATGTATTTACATGTGGTGAATTATAAAAATCTGTATTGTAATCAACACCAAAATCTTCTAATGTATTGAAATTTATTACTTTTAATCCACTTTCATTTATAATATTTGTTATATAATTAAATTTTGCAACCGCTTCAGAGCTTATATCTCTTGCAGGAATAGTAAATATCACATTAATTCTATTTTCTTTTATATAATCAATTAAATCTTTAAGTATTTTATCTTCTTCATTACCAAGACTTTTTACAATATTTTGATCCCAAATAAAATTTTTATGTGGATACTTTTTAACAGTATTATCATACAGCATAAATCCTTTATATAAATTAGGATATTCTCTAAAATTTTTTTCACTAATATCTTTCCAAGAATTATGATATAAAAAGTGACTAAAATAAAATTTATATCTTTCCTTTTTACTTATACCTTTATAATCTAATATTTCATTTATGGTTTCTATTCTAGTTTTAGAAAATTTCATTGAATCTGTAGTTCTTCGTATATCTCCTTCTGAATACCAATCTTTTTCTTCTATAGCTGTTGCTAAATCTATTATGTATAATGAAGGGCTTTGATATTTTTTTGTTTCCTCTATTATGTGTTTTACAGCACAAAAAGGTTGAGACCCTGTTGAAAATAAATCTGTTGCAAACCCATACATTTGATATGCTATTAAAGGATTAAAATATGAATAACCTGTGCTACTTCCTATATAGACTATATCTGCTGAATTTTTTGGTTCATCATAAAAAGAAAGACTAACAAAAATTTCATCATGTAACCAAAAAACTTTAAAAACATAAATAAATATAATAACGAAAATAGTGATAAATATTATACTTTTTATAAAATTTTTCATTATTTATTATTCCTCCATTTAGCTTCTACTAATTATAATATTTACCATATCTCCTACATTTTTCATAGTAGTTACTTCATTCATATTAAATTTCATTCCAAATTCTTGTTCAACTGCAACAATTAAATTAATATGTTCCAAACTATCCCAATCTTCAATATCTTTAGAAGTTGTTTCTTCTTTAACTACTATTGTATCATCATCAAAAACATCTCTAAAAACATTATTTAATCTTTCAAAAACTTCTGATTTTTCCATTATTCTTCCACCTCTATTACATTATTTTTATTAATATATCCTTTTGATATATCAAGCTTATAAATTTTATTTCCTTGTTCATCACAAGAAATTTCTTCAAAACCTTGAAGATTATAAAAATTATTAACCATTTTATTTTTTTGTGTTGGATAATAATATCCATATATTGTTTTTATATTTCTTTCTTTTGCCTTTTTTACAAGCATATCCATCATAGCAAATTCCATATTTCTTTTCAATACCCTACAACTCATAATCCATAAATCAATATGCAATTCATCTTTATTTTTTATGTTTCCAATTACAACTGTAATAACACCATTATCTCCAAAAATATCTTCTAATTTACCATATAATTTTATATAATCATCATTTTCATTTACTTCTTCAATATCAGCTAATGAATATCTTTTTGTAGTTAAATTAAATTGGTTACTTTTATTGCTTAACTGAGAAATTCGTTCTAAATATATTGGTTTAAATGATGAAATTTCAGCTTTCATTTTTAATGATAATAGATAATCATCATAATTTTCAAATGTAGACATCATTTGACTTCTTTTTGCATTATCTTTATATAATTCATTTTTCTTTAAATCTTCATTTGAAAAATTAGTTACTTCAAAATAACCATTATGATCTATTATTCTAATATAATTTTCTGGAACATCTATTTCTGGAGTAGCAATTCCTTCAATATAATTTTTACAAATTTGTCTTTCTGCAGGATTATCATCAACAAAAACAAAACTATCAGCACCTAAATTCAATTCTTCTGCAATATCTTTAATATTCATATTTTTAGGATTCCAATTAGCTTTTATTATTATAAAATCATCAGGTTTTAAAGTTCCTGCTGGATGATTTAATCCAGCTATTGCATTTTCATACTCATTTTTAGAATTTATATTTAATATTATTCCTAAATTTTTATGTTCTTTTAAATAATTTTGGAATTCTGAATATACTTGTCCACTTGGAACTTCAGGCCCTATAGCTATTTTTTCAACTCCATCATCACCAACAATTCCACCCCATAAAGTATTATCTAAATCTAAAACTAAAGCTTTTTTATTTTTTCCATAAATTGATTTTATAATATTAGCAATATTAAAAGATAAATATGGAATTGCTGGTACTTCCATTGCATATTTATACATATGCCAATAAAATTGATTTGCCCATTTATCTAGCCCATAACAAGAAGATATATAATTAATATCATTTATGAAAAAGTTTTTAGTTTTATTAGCATAATCATAAAATTTTTGATTTAATCTTGTAATAAAATTTGTTTTTCCATGAATATCTACTGCATCTTTATTTCCTAATAATCGATAAAAAGGATATTCAAAATTATTTTGAATTATTGTGCATTTAAATTTTGAAAATAAACTTTCCCAAATTTTAGTAAATTTTGTATATTCTGTTTCAAGCATTTGATTTATAGTTTTTTCATCATCATACATTGTAGGATATTCCATAATATTTCTATTTGTAGTATGAATAAAAATAATATCAGGGTAAAATTCATCTAATTCTTCATTACCAAAAATTGCGTCTTCATAAAACTTGTTATATTCAGATTCATAAAAAATAGGTTTTATTCCATAATTTAACAAAAATAATTCTAGCATATTTTTTATTTCACTAGTTGTAGAACCACCCAAAATAGCTATTTTCTTTTCTATAAAATTATTTTTTTCTAATAAGCTCTTTTTTATTCTTCTTTTATTTTTTAATAAATAGTTAGCATCAAACGGATACTCTAATTCTCGCATTACATTCTCCTCATTTTTATTTCATTCTTTGCTTTACTGCTTCATAAATTATAATTCCTGTAGAAACAGAAGCATTTAAAGAAGTTATTTTTCCTCTCATAGGAATTTTAACTAAAATATCAGCATTTTCTTTTACAAGTTTTGTCATTCCAAAACCTTCACTTCCTATAATTATAGCTATAGGTCCTCTCAAATCTTGATTATAGTATATAGTATCTGCATTTCCATCTGCTCCTATTACCCAAAGTCCATTTTTTTTCAATTTTGCAATAGTATCATTTATATTATTAACTCTAGCAATTTTAACATAAGATGTAGCACCTGTAGAAACTTTAACAACTGTACTATTAACTTGTACACTTCTTCTTTTTGGTATAATAATTCCGTGTACACCAGCAGTTTCTGCAGTTCTTATAATTGAACCTAAGTTGTGAGGATCTTCCATACATTCTAATATTAAAATAAAAGGATCTTCATTTTTACTTTTTGCATATTCCAAAATATCTTCTACTTCACAATAATCAAATGGAGGAACAGTAGCTACTACTCCTTGATTATTTTTTGCCATATTGTTTAATTTATCTTCATCAACTTCTACTAAAACAACTTTATTTTCTTTTGCTTTAGCAATTATTTCTTTAATTGAACCTTGTCTTTCTCCACGAGCTATATAGATTTTATTAATATCTTTGCCAGATTTTAAAAGTTCTAAAACAGCATTTCTTCCAACAATAACATCATCATATTCATAATTAGAATCTTCTTTAGATCTTCTTTCTTCATTACTTCTTCTATCAATAAATCTTCTATTAGAATCAGCTCTTCTCTCACCTATTCTTCTATCAAATCCATTTCTAGGTTCTGCTCTTCTTTCATTTACTCTCCTATCTTCACCAGTTCTCCTATCATCTTGCCTTCTTTCTTCTTCTCTTCTTTCAGTTTTTCTTCTGTCTAATCTAAAACCTTTCATTTCTTCTTTACTTTTTTCATTACCATTCTCGCCCATTTCTTTACCCCTTTATTTATAAATTATTTTATTATTCATCATCATCTAATTTTAAAACTGATAAAAATGCTTCTTGTGGAACTTCTACATTTCCAATTTGACGCATTTTTTTCTTACCTTTTTTCTGTTTTTCTAACAACTTTTTCTTTCTTGTTATATCTCCACCATAACATTTTGCTAATACATCTTTTCTCATAGCAGATAATGTTTCTCTGGCTATTATTTTTCCTCCTACAACAGCTTGTATAGGTATTTCAAATAATTGTCTTGGAATTACTTTTTTTAATTTTTCTGCCATTTTTCTTCCTCTTTCATATGCAGAATCTTTATGAACTATAAATGAAAGTGCATCAACAGGTTCATTATTTATATGCAAATCTAATTTTAGTAAATCTGCCCTTCTATATTCTTTAAATTCATAATCTACAGAAGCATAACCTTTTGTTTTTGATTTTATTGTATCAAAAAAATCATAAATAATTTCATTTAAAGGCATATCATATTTTAAAGTAACTCTAGAGGAATCTAAATATTTCATATTAATATAATTTCCTCTTCTTTCTTGACATACCTTCATTACATTTCCAACAAAATCTTTTGGTATCATTATTTCAACATCCATTATTGGTTCTTCCATATAACTTATTTCAGTTTGTGGAGGTAATTCTGTAGGATTATATAATTCTATAACTTCTCCCCCAGTTTTATGTATTTTATAAATAACTGATGGAGAGGTTGTAATTAAACTTATATCAAATTCTCTTTCTAGTCTTTCTATAACTATCTCTAAATGCAATAAACCTAAAAAACCACACCTAAAGCCAAATCCTAATGCAGCAGAGGTTTCAGGCTCATAATTTAAAGCAGCATCATTAAGTTTTAATTTTTCTAAAGCATCTTTTAATGGTTCATATTCACTTCCATCCATTGGATACATTCCACAATATACCATAGAATTTGCTTTTTTATAACCTGGTAAAGGCTCTTTTGCAGGATTTGATTTTAAAGTAATTGTATCTCCTACATTCAAATCTGAAACAGTTTTTACACTTGCTGCTATATATCCAACTTCTCCAGCTTCTAATTTATCTGTAGAAACATATTCTCCAGCACCAAAATATCCAACTTCTGTAACTGTAAATACTTTTCCTGTGGCCATAAATAATATTTCGTCATTTGCTTTTACTGTACCATTTTTTATTCTTACATAACTTAATGCACCTTTATAATTATCATAAAAAGAATCGAATATCAAGGCTTGTAATTCAGATTCTGAATTTCCTTTTGGCGGTGGAATATCTGATACAATTCTTTCTAATACTTCATCAACATTTAAACCAGTTTTTGCTGAAATACATGGTGCATCCATTGCTGGTATTCCTATAATATCTTCTATTTCTTTTTTTACTTCCTCAGGTCTAGCATTTGGTAAATCTACTTTATTTATTACTGGTAAAATTTCTAAATTATCATCTAAAGCTAAATATACATTTGCTAAAGTTTGTGCTTCAACTCCTTGTGTACTATCGACTACTAAAATTGCTCCTTCACAAGCTGCTAAACTTCTTGAAACTTCATAATTAAAATCTACATGTCCTGGTGTATCAATTAAATTAAATTCATAAGTTTCTCCATTTTTCGCTGTATAATTCATTTTTACTGCTTGTGATTTTATTGTTATTCCTCTTTCACGCTCAATATCCATATTATCTAATACTTGAGCTTCCATTTCTCTTTTTGATAATACACCTGTCATTTCTATAATTCTATCCGCTAAAGTAGATTTTCCATGATCTATATGTGCAATTATACTAAAATTTCTAATATTTTTTTGTTTGTCTTGCATCTTTTCTCCTCTTATTAATATATCAATATATTTTATCTTGAATCACTATCATTATCATCAAATGATACATTTCTATTCTCTTTTGTTTTATTTTGTTGATATATTTCAAATAATGTTTTATTAACATCATTATTCCATTCAACATTTTGTTCAAAATCATCTTTTTTTACTTTTGTTATGTATTTAAAAAATTTTCTTTCAGGGTCATTTTGAGTTACTCTAAGCAAATTTTGAAGTCTTTCTTCATTACTTGTATTCAAATAATCTTGAAAACTTTCACTATTATCACCATATGCTACTATATCTCTCAATCTACCCGTTTTTGCATACCCATATTCCTTACTATCAGGTGAAATTTTTCTTTGATAAATCTCAAACATATCAAGTAATTGGTTATCCATTTGTAAACCAGGTTTTTCTAAATTTTTTAATATCCCAATAGCATCATCTTCACTAATTTGCTCAACACTTAATAAAAATCTTAATGACTCAGCAGTAATATCTTTTATTTTCTTATCTCTATAAAAAATTTCACCTAAATATTCTAATGACACTTCTCTATCATCTTGTTCTACATTTAAGTTATTAATTTCAAATAAATCTTGATATATATTTTTAATTAACTCTCTTCGTCCTTCTTTATCTGTTTGTGATGATTTTAAATAACCATCAATATTCATATTAAAAGAATCAATTATTTCTATAAAATTTGATAAACTTGAACTTGAAAACTTAGAACTAAAAAATTGAAATAATTCCTTATAATTATTAAGTCCTTTAGATATTACTTCTTTTTGAGACGCACCAAGTGCATATGCCAACATACTTGTTGTAAAAGTAATATCCTCATATCCATTGGTTTTTTCATATCCTTGAAGTATCGACATTTCTCTTTTAGGAGTTGTTGTTCTAGTTGTTGCAGATTCTACAAATACTTCATCTAAATATATTCCACTTTTAATATTATATTTATTATAATACATTAATCTATCTTTATCACTCATTGCATGGTAAGCTTCGTGTGTTAATGCTTTTAAGATCATTTGTCCTATTTGATTTTTAACAAACTCTACATCAAATGCAGGATCTCCTAAAAATTTATTTATTAAAACTTTGCTATCTTTTTCAATTAAACCAATATTTAATGCAATCTTTTTCCCTTTTATATCAAATAAACCTAATGTATTTTCACTTCCACCATATCTTTTTTCGAATTCTTCACTAGGTACCATTTCTATTTTATCTACATTTGTTGTAAAATTTTTTAAATCTTGTGTCATTCTATCTAATGAAAAATCAAATTCGAAAGCTCTTCTTTGAAATATTTCATCTAAAACAGGTTTAAATTCTTGATATTTTTCATTTGTTATGTATTGATCTAAAATTTTTTGTAATTCTAAATTGATATATTTGTCTTTGGAATCCATAAATATTACACCTTTCTTAATTGATTTTTATTAAATCAAACTCTAAGTAATCAGAACTAACTAGCTTAAATTCAATATCATTTACTTTTCCTTCTATAGCTTCTTTATGTGAATCTGCATGTAAATGAGCATAATAACATTTTTTTATTTTGTATTTATTTAAAGTTTTTATAAAATCAATTTCTTCTGGAACATTATTTTCTTTATAAAAAGGTGGATAATGAATAAAACTTATTATTTCTTTATTATTTCCAAAATTTTTAATTCCTGTTTCTATAGAAAGTTTTAATCTATCATTTTCTCTTTTTAAAATTTTGTAATTCTCTTCAGATTTCCATGTATTTATCCATCCTCTAGTACCAGTTATAATTTTATCTTCTACTAAAAAAGCATTATTATAAAGAAAATCTATATTTTTAAAATTATTCTCAAGCAAAAATTTTTTCATACTAGTTACTGTAGTCCACCAATAATCATGATTTCCTTTTGATAAAAATTTTTTTCCTGGTAAACTATTTAAAAACTCAAAATCTTTATATGTTTCTTCTAAATATGTAGCCCAAGAAAAATCTCCTGGTAAAATTACTGTATCATCTTCTTTTACTTTTTGTATCCAATTACTTTTTATTTTTTCAGCATGATTTTCCCAATTATATCCAAAAATATCCATTGGTTTATCTACAGAAAAAGATAAGTGTAAATCTCCTATTGCATATATAGACATTTTATCCTCCTATTTTTAGGTTAGGTATTGCATTTAATTTTAAGTCTGCTCTTTCTCCATTTATAAAATTATAATATCCACAAGCAGCTATCATAGCTGCATTATCTGTACATAATATTGGTTCAGGATAATAAACTTTTATTTTCAAATCTTCAGCAAGATTATCAAAAGATTTTCTAATAAAAGAATTCCTAGAAACACCTCCTGCAATAACAATTTTATCTGTTTTATATTCTTTAATTGCTTTTTTTACATTTGATAAAAGCATTTCTGTAACAGCACCTTGAAAACTAGCACATAAATCTGCTTTATTAATATTTGAATCTTTATGATTCAAATTAATTACTGCAGTTTTTATTCCACTAAAACTAAAATCATAATTATCAAAATGTGTAACTGGTAATTTTATATTTGGTTTTCCTTCTTTTGCTAAATTATCTACTTTTGGTCCTCCTGGATAACCTAATCCTATAACTCTTGCCACTTTATCAAATGCTTCTCCTACAGCATCATCTCTTGTTTTTCCTAAAATTTCAAAAGAATTATAATCTTTTACATTTACCAAATGAGTATGTCCACCTGAAATAATTAAACATAAAAATGGTGGTTTTAAATCTTTATGTGTTAAATAATTTCCAGCAATATGTCCTTCAATATGATTTACTGCAACTAAAGGTTTACCAGTTACATAACTTAATCCTTTTGCATATGATACTCCTACAAGCAATGCTCCAACTAATCCTGGTCCTTGTGTTACAGCAATTGCATCAATTTCTTCTAAAGTAACATTTGCTTCTTTAAGAGCTTGTTTCATTATAGCATTTATAACCTCTGTATGACATCTAGATGCTATTTCTGGAACAACTCCTCCATATTCTTCATGTATTTTTATTTGTGAATTTATACAATTTGACAAAACCTCCCTACCATTTTTCACAACTGATACAGAGGTTTCATCACAACTAGATTCAATTCCCATTATTAATATATCTTTCAATTCCTATGCTCCTAATTTTAAATAAATAATGAAATTATAAAGGAAATTCCTTTAAATAAAAGGCCTGATATTACGTCTATTACTGGAGATACAATTATTTCTAAAAAACCAAATATCCATAATATCATAAATACCATATATAAAGTTTGATAATTTCTAGTAAGCCAACTTTGAGCTTTATATGGTAATAAATTTCTAAATATTTTTTCTCCATCTAATGGTGGTAATGGTACTAAATTAAAAACTCCTAATCCTATGTTTATAGTAATTAATAAATATATTAAAGTCATCACTATAGTTCCAATATTTGTATATGAAAAGTTTTCAAAAAATATTGGTATTAAAATATAAGCAAAACAACTAACTATTGCTATGAAAAAATTCATTAATGGGCCTGCTAAAGCTACCATTGATTCACAAAATCCCATTGACTTATTAGTATTAAAATTATTTGGGTTAATTTGCACAGGTTTTCCCCAACCAATATGTGCAAACATTAATAAAATAAAGCCAAATGGATCTATATGGGAAAGTGGATTTAAAGTTAATCTTCCTTGATTTCTAGGAGTAGTATCTCCTAATCTATCAGCTGCAAAAGCATGTGCAAATTCATGAAATGTAATTGCAATTATTACAGCAGGAAGAGTTAATAATAAAGAAATCCATCCAGCTGTTCCCATACTTGCAAGTGACCAAATTACTAATATAATTAATAATCCGTATATAACATTTCTGTTTATACCATTATATCCAAAAAACATAAGTTTCCTCCTTAAATTTCATTTGTAAACTTGTTTTATTAATTTTGTTCAACACTTTTCTGTATTTCATCTTCTGTTTCTTTCATTGCATCAAGTGTGTTTTGTAATAACTCATCTAATTCCCAACCTAATTGCTCAGCTCCACGAGCTATTATATCTCTTGAACAACCTGCTGCAAATTTTAAGTCTTTATATTTTTTCTTTAAACTCTTTAATTCCATATCTTTTGTACTTTGTGATGGTCTCATTTTTGCAGCAGCCCAAATCAATCCTGATAGTTCATCAACTGCAAATAATATTTTTTCCATCTTGTGTTCTGGAATAACATCAGAGCAAACACCATATCCATGACTACAAACAGCATGTATTATTTCATCATTTGTATTAATTTCTTTTAATATTTCTGGTGCTTTTTTGCAGTGTTCATCTGGATACATTTCATAATCAATATCATGTAATAATCCAGCTAATCCCCAAAATTCTTCATCTTCATTATACTTTTTAGCAAAATATCTCATTATTTGTTCAACTGTAAAAGCATGTCTAAGATGGAATTGATCTTTATTATATTTCTTTAATAAATTAATTGCATCTTCTCTATTTATTTTTAAATCAATTTTGCTAGTTTTATTTACATCAATTTGATTTTCATTTTTCTTAACTTTATTTTCAGTTGTTGTAAGTGGTTTCATTGTAGGGAATAATATTACATCTCTTATTGAAGCAGAATCTGTTAAAAGCATAACTAATCTATCAACTCCAATTCCTAGTCCACCTGTTGGAGGCATACCATATTCTAGAGCCATAACAAAATCATCATCCATCATACTAGCTTCTTCATCTCCAGCTTCTCTTTGTTTTAATTGATCTAAAAATCTTCCTTTTTGATCAATAGGATCATTTAATTCTGAATAAGCATTTCCATATTCACGTCCACCAATAAATACTTCAAATCTTTCAACTAATCTTTTATCTGATGGTTTTCTTTTTGTTAAAGGTGAAACCTCTACTGGATAATCACAAATAAATGTTGGTTGAACTAAAGTTTCTTCAACAAATTCTTCAAAGAAATTATTAATTATATAGCCTCTAGTTTGTTTTGATTCTTCAACTTCAACACCTTTTTCTTTAGCAATCTTTAAAGCCTCTTCATCAGTGTTTATTTTATTAAAATCTACTCCTGTTACTTCTTTAATTGCATCAATCATTGTAGTTCTTTTCCAAGGTGTTTCTAAATCAATTTCTACACCTTGATAATTAACTTTTGCAGTTCCAAGTATTTTTTTGCTTACAGTTCTAATCATATTTTCTGTAAGATCCATCATATCATTATAATCTTGGTAAGCAGCATATAATTCAAGTTCAGTAAATTCTGGATTATGTCTTATATCCATTCCTTCATTTCTAAATACTCTTCCCATTTCATATACTCTATCAAAACCACCAACTATTAATCTTTTTAAATTTAACTCTAA
>CANQEX010000036.1 GCA_947596225.1 uncultured Clostridia bacterium
TATGTTATTTTTATGTGCTGTTTCTAATGCTGAAGCAATTTGTATTGCTATATTTACAGACCATTTCCAAGAAAGTCTTCCATCTTCTTCTATTATTTCTTTTAAAGTTTTTCCTTTAATTAATTCCATTACTATATAATATAGATTATCTTCATTACAAACATCATATACTGAAACTATATTAGGATGTGTAAGACTTGCAGCAGATTGTGCTTCTGTATTAAATTTCTTTATAAATTCACTATCAGTTGTAAATTCATCTTTTAATATTTTTATTGCTACATACCTATTTAATACATGACATTTAGCTTTATAAACTGTAGCCATTCCACCATTGCCAATTTTTTCTAAAATTTCATATCTGTTATTCAACATTTTACCTATTAAATTCATACTTACATCTCCTTAGTTTCTTCTTCACTAATTTCTATATTATCTATAATAATAGTTGTTATATTATCATAGCCCCCAAGATTATTTGCTTCTTTTATTAGTGCTTCTTCTGGTTTGTCAGGATTATTTAGTAATAAATTATAAATTTCACTGTCTCTTAACATATTTGTAAGTCCATCTGAACACATAAGAATTATATCGTCTTTTAAAAAACCCTTGCATATAACATCTGGTTCAACAAAAGAATTACAACCTAAAGCTTTCATAAGCATATTTTTCTTAGGATGATTGTACGCTTCTTCTTTTGTAATAGTTCCATCCTTAACTAACTTTTCTACATAACTGTGATCTGTAGTTAATTTTCTAATTATATTCTTTCTAATTCTATATACTCTACTATCTCCAACATGAGCTATAAATACCTTATTATTATATATTAAACAAATATCAATAGTAGTACCCATATCTTGTAATTCTTCTGTTTCTTTTGATTTTTCATATACAATCATATTAGCATATTCAACAGCATCTCTTAATAACTTTAATAAATTTTCTCTATCTTTTCTAGTTTTTTTAAAATTATTAACTATATAATTTCGTGAACTAGAAACTGCAAGAGAACTTGCAACTTCTCCTCCTTTGTATCCGCCCATTCCATCTGCCAATATGTACAATTTCAAATCTTCTTTTTCCAAATCTGATATATAATAACTATCCTGATTCATTTCTCTAGCTTTTCCAATATCAGATTTTGCCAAAATTCTCACAAGTTCTCACCTCTATTCTTTCAAATTCTGCTTTCTTAACTGGCCACATGCTGCTGATATATCTGCTCCTAATTCTCTTCTTATTGTAGCCACTATTCCATTGTTATTTAGGTAATCTCTAAATTTAATAATATTTTCATTTGTACTTTTTATATATTTACCATCTTCAATTTTATTTATTGGTATTAAATTAACATGTGCTAACATTCCATGTAATAATTTTACTAATTCCTTTGCATCCGATAAGTTGTCATTATTATCTTTTGCTAAAGCATATTCAAAAGAAATTCTTTTATTTGTTTTTTGAATATAATATTTACAAGCTTTAATCAATTCTTCAATTGGATAAACATTATTTATAGGCATCATAGAACTTCTTGTTTTATTATTGCTACTATGTAAAGATACTGATAAAGTACATTGCATTTGTTTATCTGCTAAATCATATATTTTGGGAACTATTCCACTAGTTGATATACTTATATGTCTTGCTCCTATATTTAAACCTTTAGGATTATTAAAAATTTTTATTGCTTCCATTACATTATCATAATTATCTAATGGTTCACCAATTCCCATAAATACAATATTTGATATTTTTACTTTAGAATCTCTTTCTATAGCTAATAATTGCTCTATAATTTCACCTGGTTCTAAATTTCTTCCAAATGGAATTCCTGTAGATGCACAAAATTTACAACCCATTTTACAACCAATTTGACTAGAAACACATATTGTGTATCCATGATGATATTGCATTAATACACTTTCTATTAAATTACCTTCATTATCTTGTACATCAAATAGGTATTTTTTTGTACCATCAACTGATTCTAATTTTTTAACAGTTTTAAACAACCCAAATGAATAATTTTCTTCTAATTTATTTCTAAGTTCTAAAGATAAGTTAGTCATCTCCATAAAAGAATTAACTTTATCTTGATATAACCATTTAAATATTTGTTCTGCTCTATATGGTTTTTCTCCTAGTATATTTAATTCTTTTTTTAAATTTTCTAAATTATAATTTTTTATATTTTTTCTCAAAAAAGTTTCACCTACTTTTATATCTTCCTTTATATCACATAATTATTTTTTTTACAATATATTTTGTAAACTTTTACTAGTACCTAAATATATAAAAGACAAAAAGCCAGAAGAATTATCTTCTCTGGCTTTTTATAACTGTTTTCAAGACTAGTGAAAATCCAGTAAATCAAGATTATACTTGTAGACTCTTTTTGCAATTTCAACATCAGAACAATATGATAGAATTTCAAACTCTACATCAGTTCCACAAACTTTTATTAGTTCGTGATTCATAAGGAATTCTTTATCAATATCAAACTTAAAATTTGCAATTTGAACCTTCTCATTTCCAAGGTAATAGAATATTTCATATTCACTATTAGAATATTTTCCTAAAATTATATCATTTGCTAAATGTCCAACAAAATTATATGTGTCCGCACTCATTACAATATAATCGTGATTATATAACTTGCCTATAATCCGAAAACAAATTTCAGCAATAAAAAAATTTTTTGCCTTTATTTTTTCCATAAAATCATCTCCCCTAGATGTTATTTTTCAAATTATATGTTAACATAAATTTAACAATTATTCAAGATATTATAAAAAAAACAATCTTTTAGTAACGAAAAAATTTTATAATTCATGCAAATCTACAAGTTTATCATGTAGTAAATATTTTTTTACATATTTTGAAACACCATCATTATTATTTGTATCTGTTATAAAATTAGCAATTTGTTTAATTTCTTTTTCAGAATTTTCCATAGCAATACCAGTACCAGCATTTTTAATCATTTCATAATCATTATAATCATCACCAAAAGCAACTACATTTTCTTCACTAATTCCTAATCTATTTGCTAATACTTTTACTGCATTCCATTTAGATGCTTCTACATTCATAATTTGGCAAAAAGTTCCTTTATCTGTAACTATACCTTTACATGAACTAGGTAATGTCTTTAATAATTCATATGATATTGGATTTTTACTACATATTAATATTTTATATGCTTTTTCAAATTGCATTTTTAACAAATCAACTCTTTTATGAGCTGAATCTTTAAAAAATTCTGAAACCTCAAAATTTGAATATAATGTATCATCTATTTCAATTCCATTTTTATTATATCCAAAGCTATTTGCAATTTTTATTATTTCCAAAGTATCATCTCTAGGAATTTGTTTTTTATATAAAATATCTTTTCCATAAATTATACAAGCACCATTATAACAAATTATTGGATTATCTCTTAATACTTCTGGAACATATTTATAAGCATCTCTAGGAGGTCTTGCTGTTGCAAAAAGTATTACATTATCTTTATTAAATTCTAATAATGTATTGATTGTATCTTGAGATACAGTTTTATCGTCTCTTAAAAGTGTTCCATCTAAATCTGAAACTAATAATTTTCTTATTTTTGTCCACCTTCCTTTTCATATTTTAAAATATCATTAATAACTTTAAAATCATCTATTAAAAAAGTAGGATTTAATTTTTTTAAATTTTCCCTTGAATCATAACCATATGTTAATGCTATTGTATCTATTTTTGCATTCTTCCCAGCTAATACATCAGCTTGACTATCACCTACAATTACTGCATATTCTTTCAAAATATTAAACTTATTTAAAACATAATAAATAATTTCAGGATCTGGTTTATGCTTAAAATTACTTTCACCTGTTCCCAAAACTAAATCAAATTCTGCTAAATTAAAATATTCAACCATATAGTCTAATGCTCTTTTTGGTTTACTTGATGCAATTACTATTATAAAACCTTGTTTTTTTAAATTTGAAATAGTTTCTTTTACTCCATCAAATAATACTGTAGTATCTAAAAAATGTTTTTCATCTATATAATATTGTCTAAACTTTTTTGTTAGATCATTAGCTAAATATTTATCTTTTTCTGGTAAAACACCTTCAAAAACTTTTTCTAAAGATAAACCTGCCATTTTTTGAAATTGTTCTCTTGTTATTTCAAAATTCACATTATCTTTTAATGTATGATTAAAACAAAGAAATACATCTCCCTCACTATCCATCAAAGTTCCATCTACATCAAATATAACTAATTTCTTTTTCAAAACTTTATCCATTTTTTCCTCACTTATTTAATAATTTTCTAATTGGTATTTCTATTATTAATTCTATATTTCTAAAAACATATAAAAAGTAAAATATAAAACTTTGTATAAAATTAATTTTATTATATTCTTTTTGAAAATACATTTTACTTTTAAATAATTCTCTTGTTTTTTTATAATAATTTAAAGTTTTACCAATTGTTTGACTTTCATAATGAATAAATTTTTCACTGTTTAAACTAATAATCTTATAATTAGTTTTAGCTAATTTTTCTGCTAAAATATCTTCTTCATAAAATAAAAATACATTTTCATCAAAATAACCTATATCTTTTAAAATATTAGATTTTATTATGAAAAAAGCTCCTGAAATATTTTGTACTTCTAAAATTTCTTTTTCATAATCTTTTTCAGAATATTCACCACTTCTTAATATTTTATAAAAAATAATTTCTAAAAGTCTTGTTGAGTGAATAACATCTAAAGTAAATGTTCTTTTTTTCCAGCTACTTCTCCTTATTGGTTTACTATCTTTATTGAACATTCTAGGAGAAATAACAGCAATCTTTGTATCTTTTTCCATTTCTTCTAAAGAATGTTTTATAGCTTTTTCAGAAACTTCAATATCTGGATTTGAAATTATAAAATAATCATATTTTTCATTTTGGCTTTCTAAATACTTTATTCCAAAATTATTGCCATAATTATATCCACCATTTTTATCTGATTGAATAACTTTAACCTTCTCATTTTCTAAAACTTTTAAATTTTCCAAAGCATTTTTTGAAGTAGAATTGTTATCAACTATAACAATTCTACTTATAATTTCATATTTAGTTATTTTCTTTACATATTTTATTGTATCATCTACATCATTATAGTTTACTATAATAACTGCAATTTTCATTATTTTAAATTTTCTCCTATAAATCTTTTTGTATTTTAAATTTTTAATTTGCTTTTCTTAAAATTACTCCAGCTTTATTTTGGAAAACAACTTCATAATCATCTGTATTTTCATATTTTTCACCTGTAAATAAAACAAAATATGTTTTATCCTCATCTTCCATAAAATCATCAACTGTTGCTCCAACATCTGCTATTTGTAAATCATTTATTGATGCACCACCTGATTCCATTTTTGCAATAACATAAAGCCAAGCTTTACAGTTTGTATTCATTCCGCCAACTAGCATATTTTTTAAAGTAATATCTTCTACTTTACCTGCTGCTTCTGCAAGTTTAACTCTATCACTATCTACAATACAAGAAACATTTATATTTTTTACGGCATTAACATTAGTGTCCATATAAATACCAGATATCCATTGTAATCTGCAATCTTGTATTAATGTCATAGCTTTTTCTTGCAATTTTACTTCTGAACCTGAAACTGCTCCATAAATTATAGCACACCAAACAACTAAATAACTTACAAGACAAACTTTTAATTCTTTATTTTCTTCAATACTACACATAACTTGTACTGCAATATCTACTAATAAAATCCATATTATGTAATATATTTTATAATAATAATATCCTGATACAGAGCCTTTCAATACTCCTACAAAAGATATAATTGTTTGTAATCCAATTATTCCTAATGCTAAAGTTTGAAAATCAATTTTTTTATTTTTTATATTTCTATAAACAAATATTGCTACAAAAGGAATATAAAATAAGAAATCTAAATATAAAGCTTTATATATTCCTCCATCAAATCCTATTGCATCTGTTAATTTGTTTTGATCTTTATCTGTAAATGTAGGAATTACTAAATAAAGAATTGCTAGAATTGTTACAACTAATAGTAATCCTGTAACTAAAAGTGTTGATTTTTTGAAGAATTTTAAATAGTTTTTCTCTTCTTTTCTTGAAAAATCTTTTATAAATACATAAATACATATAAAAGAGAATAATGCTGGTACAAATAAGCAGTAAGAGAAAATTATTCCAACTCCCATTAGAACTATTAATGGCAAGAAAAACCAGAAATTAACTTTTCCTTTTCCATAGTTTTTAGCAAGGTAAAATAATCCTGTAACAAACGCTATTGAAACACTTAAGTATGAAAATCCATATAATAAGCTTGTATAAGGATATGCAAATGCATATAAAATTAAAAATACAATTCCTATTACATAATTTAACTTTGTTTTTAAATTACTTGATATTAGCATATAAAATGCTAATACATCTAAAAATAAGATTCCTATTTCAAAAAGTTTAAATGTTACATAATCTTCTAAACTTGGGACAACACTTCTCATAACACTCATAAATATACCTGTATTTATGTATGCTCCTGTTTGCATTGTTTTAAAATTATATCCAGTTGTATTATTAATTTTTGCAAGAATTTTCATATTATCTGCAAAATTTGTAGCTGCACTATAGTGCATACAAGCATCAACAGAAGCATTTGCAACTGTTTTTGAAAGTGGTTTGTATTGATTAACAGCCATATAACATATAATAATTGCACATACAACTATTGCAATAAAATCTTTAATTTTTATTTCAAAAGTTTGGATTTTCTTATCTTTATAAATTTTAAATCCAAAGCCTGCACTTACAATTAAATTAACTATTGATAAAAATAGTAAATTTGTAGTTATATTTAAACTTCCAAAAATCATACATACTAAAATATTATAAGCTAAATATGCAATTAATCCTAGTATACAACTTGATACTAAATTTCTCTTTTCATCTGATTTTTTTACAAGCACAAAACCTGTAAGTAAAACAATTACTGTTAATATGTAAAAAATTCCCATACTTTTCACCTCAACATAATTTTCAACTTCATATTTTTTGTTTTATTATCTATTTATTTTTGCTACAAATCCATTTTGATTTTCAAATAAAATTTCAATTCTTTCATCTTTTTTTATTTCTTTTAAATCTTCTTTATACTCATCTAAATTTTTCATATCATTAGACACAAGTTGTACAATATATTTTTTACTAGGATCATTTAAAGCATCTGTTACTGTATATGGAGTCATATCTTGAATGTAATTTTGATAAGGTATGCTATTAGAATTAATTTCTAATACAGCTGTTGCCCAAACTCTTGGATAATAGTCTTTAGTCAAAAGTTCAATATTATCTGCATTAAGATCTTTTATATTTTCTCTTGCATAAGTTGCAAGTTCTATTTCATTTTTATTAAAACAAGAAGTTAAATCTACTAACTTTCTATTTTCTGAATTTTCTGTATAATAAATACCAGCTAAATTTGGTAATTGATGTTTTTTCTCTTCATCTACTAGATGTCCTGATTTTAGCCAAACCCAACCACCAATAAAAACTCCCCAAAGAATTACAAAAACATATCCAGATACACAAATTCTTTTTATTTCAAAAGTAGATATTTTTTGTAAGAATTCTTTTATTTTATTAGATTTAATCTTTTTAGATATTTTTTCTGATAATTTACTAAAATCAATTTTTTTAATTAATTGTGGCAATACAGTAAATATAGCTAAAAGTAAAAATATTAATATATCTAATATTATAAATTGTTTCTGAACAAACATATTGTATAATTCAGTAATTGAAAGTTCTGGATTTGCACGTTGAACATTTATTATTGTAAAAACAGATTTTATTATTAATAAAACATATATAGCAAATATTATTATTACATCAATTCTAAATATTTTCTTATCTATATATTTATTAACTAAATCTACTGTTACTGCGAGTATAGCAAGCCAAGTTATAAAATAAATTTTAAACATATAATATGCTGAAACAATTTTATAATGGTTTCCAATATTTAATAATGCAAAATATCCCATTAATACAACTGAGAAAATATCCATATATCGTAATTTTTTTTCTTTTATTCTTTTAACTAACTCTACAAAAAACCAAACTATAAAAGGAGTATATGGTAAAAAGTTACGGTATCTTTCATTATATATTCCTCCACCCTCTTTTAAAGCATCAAATAAATTCATTTGTCCTGGTATTAAAAATGTTGGTATAACTAAATATCCAATTCCAACAGCTGTAATAAATAAAAGTAAAGCTGTAACAATTAAAGTTGTTTTCTTAAAAAATTTAAAATATGTTTTTCCCTCAATAGTAAAATCTTTTAAGAAACAATAAATACAAATTGAAGCAAATATTGCTGGAACATATAAACAATATGAAAATGTTAATCCTGAAGCTATTAAAAAGATTAAAGGTAAAATTAATTTTTTAGTAACATTTTCTTCAGAATATAAATATTCAACAACTACAAGTAACATTGTAACTAACATTATTCCAACAGATAAATATGAGAATCCATAAAACCAAGAATTATATGGATATCCATATATATATAAAGCAAATAAAACTAATGTTGCCAATGCTCCCCTTTTGGTTTCAACTTTATCAATAAAGAATGCATAAAATGCAAGTCCGCTTAAATATAAAACTATTGTTTCAAATACTTGATATAAATATGTATAGTCTATTCCTGTAATACTGTTTATTACATTCATAAAAATTCCATCATTAATATAAGCACCTGTTTGCATTACATTAAAATTGAAAAATGTTTTATCTTCTACATTTATAAATATTTTTAAATTTTGAGCATAATGTTTTGCAGCTCTATAATGTATTGCAGAATCTATTGCCATATGTGCAATATCGCCTTTATAGATATATAAATCTTTAAAAAACATAACTACAAAAATTACAACAATACCTAATAATAATATAGCATCAATTTTTCTTACATAATATTTTTGTATATTTTTAGTTTTTATAGCTTTAAAACTTAATATAATTGCAAAAATTATATTAATTAATGATAAAAGCCATATATGAGCTGTAATATTAAGTAGTCCTAATACCATTCCCAAAACTAAATTATATCCAAATAATGATACAAAATAAATTATAAGCCATTTTATAAAGTTTAACTTTTTCTCTGATTTTTTAAAAATCATAAAGGCTATTCCTAAAACTATTAATGTTAGTATGTATAGTATTCCCATTGATTCTCTCTCCTTACTTTAATTATTGTAAAGTTTAAATATTATTCTTCTATTTTTTTTCGTTCTTTGTACATTATAACTTTTGTAACTACTGTATATAAAATAAATTGAATTGCAAGTGTTGTAGTACATGATAAAGTAGCTCCATTTATTCCAAGATTAAAAGTTCTTACTAATAAATTTGAACCTATAAATGCAATTACCATAGATATTATATAAATCACAAATTGTACAAATGTATGTCTTATAGTTGTTAGTGTAACAAGATTTATATAAGATATTGCATAAAAAATGTATGAACCAATAATTATACATAAGTTTATTCTATATGCAGTTAAATCTAAGCCATAAACTAAACCTAAAAATTCTGGGCCTAATAAAAATGCTGCAAGAACTGCAAAAGCTCCAAATGCTATTACTATTAATTTAATTTTAAAAGTTACTTTCTCTATATCTTTTAATAATTTTTTCTCATACATGTCTTTTAGTTTACCTAAAAACGGCATAACTATAAACTGTGTGAATAAGGTCATAACTGTTGCTGGCATCATTATATAACCATATATTGCTTGTATATCTTCAGATAAAAAGTTATCAATAGCATATTTTGGTGCATTTAATATGTATATTCCTGCAAATGAGTTTACAAATACAAAAAATTCAGATTTTAGTATTGAAACTACATTTTGCATATTAACTTTATCTGTAGTATTTATAAGTTTTTTAGTAACTATTATATAATCATATATAATCAAAATTGCTACATTTACAATTATTACGGCTAAACATGCAAGTCTTAAATCTCTTGTAATTAAATCAACAATTAAAAATGCAAATATTCCTATAAAACCTTTTGCTGTTAAAGACATTCCTGATTTATATAAAATATCATTTTTTTGCATTACTCCATATAAAATATCTGAAAAAGCTTCTAAACCTTTAAAAATGGCAAGTAAAGCAAATATTGTAGTTTTAAAACCTGAATATTTTTTTATAAGTAAAAAAACTGTTGCACCTATTATCATTAATAAACAAGTTAAAGCTCTATTTGTAATATAATCTTTATCTTTAATTTTATTTTCTATATCTGTTACTTGGCATAATCTTCCAGAATACATAGCAAGTGTATATAAAATTGTTGCTGTAGCATAAGCTATTGAAAAAATTCCTGCTGTTTGAATATCATTAACTCTTGTTACAATTATCAAGAAAAACAATGAATTAAATGAATTTATTCCAGTACCCAAACTATTCCAAATAAAATTCTTCAAAAATAATTTTTTTTCTGAATCCATTATAAAACTCCTATTAAAAATATTATCCTTAGCATAAAATCATCTATAATACTTCTTCTAATTCTTTTTGGATAAAACGCTTTTTTTATGCTATTAAAAAAGTTATATTCTTTATTTGCAAATAAGTCTAATATTTCTTTTTTATCTTCTGATAACTCATAATAGTAATAATCTTTAAAATTTATCATTTGTTGTTTTATATCTTTCATTCCATTACTAAATAAAAGATTTTTTATTCTCCACATAATAAGTCTAAAATATCCTTGCCCTTCTGATGTAGCATTTTCTTTTCTCCTTCTATACTTTACAGTTGTAACATTGTCATATGCTACATTTCCGAGTCCTATACATAAAAGATATGTCCACCAATCATGAAAAAAGCAAGTTTTTGGAGTATCCTCTATTATCATATCTCTAGTTTTCTTATTTACTGTCATTGTCATACCTTGACCTACACATGAAAACAATGCACTTAAAAAAGAATATTTTTTATTTTTCTCTCCATGACCAATAAATTTCATATCTTCATTATAATAATCAGAATTTCCAAAAGCCATATTTGGCTTACTGTTATCTAATTTATTTAAAGAATTAACAGCAAGTTCAATTTTGTTTTCTATCCAAATATCATCTTGATCTGCATAAGAATAATAATCAGCTTCTACAAGTTTTAATAATTCAAAAAAACTTTTTATGAATCCTAAATTTTCTCCTTCATGCAAAATTATATTTTTATTTGTTTTTTGATATTCTTTTATAATTTCAACAGTTTTATCTTTAGAACCATCATCTCTAACTACTATTTCTACATTTTTATAAGTTTGATTTAATATTGAGTCTAATTGTTCTTTTATAAATTTTTCTCCATTATATGTAGACATTATTACTGCTACTTTTTTTTCCTTCATCTATCTAAATACCTTCCGTTATTTTGTATATATATAATCCATCTTCATTATATATTTCTTCATATAATTTATCAAAATCTTCTCCATATTCTTTTTCACTAAAATCTGAAGTTGACAAAATATAATCTATATCTAATTTTGATAAATCACTATAATTTAAATTTAAGAAAATACAATCTGCTGCTCCTATACTTACTTCTGTTTCTTCATCTGTAACTTGAAAAACTAAATGTCCATATCTATTATAAATACTTCTAAATTCTTCTGCTTTATCTCCTAAAACATTTTCAAATAATTCAAGATTTGGATACACTTGTGTTGAATTTACAGTAATTATACCACTTGCAACTGCATAATCATTTATTATCCATCCACCATCATTTATAAGCCAACGTGCATCTGGATTAGACTCTTTTATTTCTTTAAGTTTTAAAGCAACTGGCTTTGTATAGAAAATATCTGTTGTTCTAATAACTGGATTTACTCTTAATCCTGTTATTAATGCTATAGCAATTAATCCATAAATTGTATAATTTTTTATTTTTTCATTACTTATATTTAATATTCCAAATATAGCAATTAAGAAAATTTCTCCTGCAAGTAGCATTTTAAATTTATCTAAATAAGGGTATTCTTGTGCAAAACCAATTGTTGTTCTTGCCTTATAAATTATATATATAATTGATATTCCAGATAAAAAGTAAATTAATTTTTTATTTTCAATTAATTTATCACCTTTTTCAAAATTTCCAATTAAATAAATTAATAGATATATACAAACTGTTCCAAGAGGAATTGAAACTCTACCAGCTGTAGTCATAGACATTTTTGTTAAGTTTGCTAAAAATGCTGGGAAACCAACTGTACACCAAATTGTTAAAAATCCTCCAACACATAACATAGGTATCCAAAAATGTAAATCTTTTCTATTTCTAATTACATATATTAATCCTAAAATTAAAGGTATTGGATAAAAAGATAGCATTGCTGAATATTCACATGGATTTAAATATTCATAAAAAGTAAAGAATATATCATAAAAATATGAATATAAATTTTTTGCTCCTCCACCTACTTCTTGTCTTTGTCCTGGATAATCTGTGTTCATTTCTGCAGCTAAAGTATCTTTTGATAACATATACCATCTTCCAAGTAATAAAGCTATACAAATTAAAGTAATACATATAACTGCAACATCATGTTTTGTAAATCTATATTTTCCATATTTAATATTTTTAAATAATATCCAAATAACTAATGCTAAAAATACATATCCAAAAGACACTTGCCATGCTGGATAAAATACAAATACATAGGATAATCCAGCAACTAATATTCCAAGCGCACATAAATATTTATTACGTTTTTTATCTGTATTCATAAATTTATCAATTAAAACAATTACTATTTGTCCCCAAAGCAATGTATCCATACAGTACCACCATTGTACTGCAGCAGAAAAAGTAATAACAATCATTCCACATAGTGAAACTTTTTTATTTCTTTTTGTTAAAATTAAACATAATTCATATGATCCTAAAAGCATTGCCACAAGCCTTACATACCAATAAAAGCTTAAGCCTACATCATTACCAAATAACACAAATCCAATTTGAAATGGTCTTCCAAGCATTAATATATCTGCAACTGGAGCATTTGAAACTGAAAACATATCTGTATCAATTCCTCTTAAAACATCAGAAAAATATTGATATTTATCTTCTGTTTGTCCTTGAGACAAAATATAAGTTGTTGATGTAGCCCACTCATCTGACCTTATAGCTCTTGCTGTTCCAAGCAAAGTATGATATCTCGTATTATCAAAATTAGGTTGAACATATGTATTAAAATTAACAATTGATGAACCAGAATATTTAAATACCATTACAAACAACAAAAAGGCACAAGCAATTATGTACCTATATTTATGAATAAATTCATACATTTTATTAATTTTAAATACAAAATGTATTCCTATAAACATATATATTAGTGATACTAACATAATTCTGTTTTTAGAAATAAATTCTGGATGATATTTTCTAAATATTGTATATTCACAAATAGTAGATAATACTATTGATAGTATTGCTACTAAAACAACTTTTGTTTTTGTAAAATTTTCTTTATCAATAAAAAATAATATTTTTTGATATATTTTTTTACTTAAATTTGTAACTTTATCATAAACTTTTTTCATTTTTGGTGTTATTTTATTATTAATAACATTTTTTAATTTATCAATTATTTTCATTTTATTTTCCTTTTTTATAAAATTTTGTATATTTACCACTTAACTTCAAGCTTAACTACATCAAGTAAAAATCTATTAACCCAAATATAAACTATAGGTAAATGAATTCTATAGAATAAATGAACTCCCCAAATGCAAATATATTTAAATCCTTTTTTAAAACAATGCAAAAATTTATAATTTTTGTTATTTTTCCATTCTGGAAAATTTTCGTTTAAATATTGAGTAATACCTTTTAATGCTTTATTCATATTAACTGATTTATCATATGAAAGCATAAATGCCCAAGAAATTGCTAAATGTAAAAATACCATTGAAGATAAATTATCTTTATATTCTTCATATTTTCCAATTTTTTTACAATTCTCTTTTGTTACTAAAAAATATTTTTTTAAATTCTCAATATCTTTTTCATTCATATTATGTATTTGTGAACTTGAACGTAAATAATAATGATATAAAACATCTGGTATAAATGTTAATTTTTTAGCTCCATCCATATAAGAATGAATTAAAAATAATGTATCATTACAACCTCTAAATGGTAAAAATTCCAAGTTTTTAACTATATCTAATCTGTAGATTTTATTCCATAATGAAGGATTTGCATAAACTATAAAATCATCATTCCAATCAACATCTTTATTCATTTTTCCATATTGTGTCATTTCTGTAGAAACTGTTTTTCCAGTATCTAAATCTACTCTATCATATCCACAAAATGCAATATCTGCATTATTTTCTTTTGCAGCATTATATAATTTCTCTGCCCATGTAATTTCTGGAACATCATCACTATCTATAAAACCAACATATTCTCCTGTTGCTTGTTTCAAGCCATAAGTTCTTGCAGACCATTCTCCACCATTTTCTTTATGAAATGTTTTTACTTTTTTAGGATATTTTTTTTTGTAATCTTCTATAATTTGTGGAGCTGAATCTTTTGATCCGTCATCTACACAAATTATTTCAATATCTTCTAATGTTTGATTTACAAGTGCATCTAAGCATCTTGGAACATATTTTTCTAAATTATATATAGGTACAACAATTGATACCTTTACTGTACTCATCTATTTTTCCTCTCTATCTTTTTTAAATTCTCTTTCGCAATCTATTAATCTCATTTCAAAATTTTGATTTGAATTTTTTATTATATTATCTAGTATCATACCAGCAAAAAATGATTGTACTGCACATAAGAAGAATAATACACAAACAACTAATGTAGGTATTTTTACAACTCCTCTATGTAAGAAATCTATAAATACTGGAATAAAAAATCCAAGTCCAACAATTCCTAAAATGAATGCAAATAAAGTAAAAAATTGCATTGGTTTATAATTTTTATAAAATCCAAAAATTGTTTTTATAACCTTTATACCATCTGGAATTGTATTTAATTTTGAAGGGCTATCTGCTGGTCTATCTCTATATTCTATTATTACATTTTTGGTTTTTAAGTTTTTATCTAAACAATGTATTGTCATTTCTGTTTCAAGTTCAAAACCTTTAGACATAACAGGAAAAGTCTTTACAAAACGGTAACTAAAAGCTCTTAATCCTGTCATAACATCTCTTATATCACTTTTATAAATTCTATTTATCATTGCTCTTACTGTAACATTTCCTACATTATGAAATGGTCTTTTATTTTCTTTAAAATATGTAGAAGAAAGTCTATCTCCAATTACCATATCAACATTTTCTTCTAAAACTGCATTTACCATTTCTCTAGCACTTTCTGCTGGATATGTATCATCACCATCTACCATTACATAAACTTCTGCATCTATTTCACGAAACATACTTCTAATAACATTTCCTTTACCCTGTCTTGTTTCATATCTTACAATAGCTCCAGCTTCTTTTGCAATTTTATCTGTTCCATCTTTTGAATTATTATCATAAACATAAATTACTGCTTCAGGTAATTCTTTTTTAAAGTCTTCTACTACCTTTTTAATTGTTTTTGCCTCATTATAACAAGGTATCAGTACAGCTATTTTATCCATATTTTTTTATTCCTTTCAAAATTCGATTTTTTCGAGTTCATTATAACATATATTTACATTTTTTCAAACATTATTTATAAGTTATATAAATTTTTAAGGTTTTGGTGGATCATTTGTTAATTTTACTACCATTACATTATTTATCATTTTAACAGAATCTTCTCTTGGAAAAATATTCATATTTTTAAATTCTTCTGTTTCTATTATTGCACTATAAGAATATGGGTCACAAAATTGAATTCTTGCTCCTAAATATGTACCAAAAAATCTTGTCCATGTTCCTTCCATTCCAGCATATGTTCCATGAAATATTGGACTATCAAAAATTGTTCCTAAAGTATATTGATTAATATTAGAAGTTTTATAATATGGAATATCATTTTCCCATATTATTCCTGCTATTGTTATAGTTTTTTCAGGACTATAGCCTTCTGTTTCCTCTATTCTATCCATTATTCTCATAGCTATTGAATATGCTTGATCATAATTTAATTTTAAATTAGTATATGAAACATTATCAGCTAGATAATATGTAAATACTATTAAAAACATACTTATTATACTTGCCCATTTAAATAGAAAAGTAAATTTTTTTGGTGACATCTCACAAATAACAGTTGCTAAAGGAATTACAAGTATTAATTGTGCAGATGTTAATATATATGTATTAGTATCTGGAGTTAAAAGCAATATAACATTTAATGCTATAGGCAAAATTAAATTCATTATAATAATACATAAAACTCTAAATGGATTTTTCCAAAGTTTTGAATTTACTATAACAGCTAATTCTAATATGAACATTGTAATAAAAAATAAAACATAAAATTGTTGTCTTGAATAATTACCATTTCTAACAATATTATCTGAAAAATAAAAATCTTTAAAATCTTTATATATATTAGGAATAGTTATATTAAGTGATTTTATTGTATTTGATATATTTATATTATCCATTCCTTTATAACTAGCCAAAGGTATTTCCATTTTATTTAAAACTGCTTGTGTTATATGTGAGTATAATAAACCACCAATTATTACAACAGCAACCATTAAAAGCCCATTTATAAAGAAATATTTAATTTTAACATTATCAAACAAATCTCTTATTAATCTAATTGCTACTAATCCGACTGTTACACCTATATAACTTTGATATATACCTAAAGAAAATGTAAATACTACTATAGCAAGTAAAATATTTAGAATTCTATTTTTGTTTTTAAATATTAAATATGCTGTTAAAACTGCAAGTAACATTGATAAACAATAAGCAACTGAAGTATAAACATATATAAGTGTGCTAGTTAAAGCAGGTGATACTGCCATTATAGAAGAAACTAAAAAAATTGATA
>CANQEX010000037.1 GCA_947596225.1 uncultured Clostridia bacterium
ACTCTGGATTACGAAAATTATTTTCTACTTCATTTAAAATTTCTGTATACCTATCCATGATATACCTCCTTCTTTTTAAATATGAATATTGAATTGCAGTTAGTATTATATCATAAATTTTCACTTATGTAAACAAAATTATAACTTTGCACAAAATTATTGAAAATTTTAAAATATAACTATATAATAAATAAAATTAGTTTTATTTATACTCTAAGGAGGAATATAAAATGATAGATTCAGAAGATAATCCAGAATTTTTAAATGATTTTCTTGCATATAGTTCAACAATATTAAATAAATCTGTAAATACAATAAAAGAATATAATTATGATATTGCACATTTTTTAAAATATATAGCTTTTAAATATAAATTAACAGATATAAAAGATGAAGAATTTATAAAAAGTATTAAAATTAATAATTTTAGTTTAGAAACAGTAAAAAAAATAACACTTCAAGACATACATTCATTTCTAGCATATTTAAAAAAATGTTATAATAGCAAACCTGCTACTCTTGCAAGAAAAACAGCTAGTATAAGAGTATTTTTTAATTATTTATGTAATAAAACAAAACGAATTCCAGTAAATCCAGCACAGGATTTAGAATCTCCAAAAATAGGAAAAAGACTCCCAAAATATTTAACATTAGAACAAAGTAAAGAATTATTAGAAACCGTAAAAAATCCTGTAAATAATACAGGACATGGAAACCATGATAATTCTGAACGAAATTTTGCGATGATAACAATACTTTTAAATTGTGGTTTAAGACTTCAAGAATTAATTAATATAAATATAAGTGATATAGATTTTGATAACAATAAATTAAATGTTATAGGAAAAGGTGATAAAGAACGTACTATATATTTAAATAAAGCATGTATAAATGCTATTAATAAGTATTTAGCTGTTAGACCTAAAGATGGTGTTAAATTTGATTCTCGTGATGCATTATTTTTAAGTGAACAGAAAAAAAGAATAGGTAGAAGAACAGTTCAATATATAGTTAAAGAAGAATTAAAAATAGCAGGTATTGAAAAAGCAAGTTCATATTCAGTTCATAAATTAAGGCATACTGCAGCTACACTTATGTATAAATATGGAGATGTAGATATAAGAGCATTACAAGAATTATTAGGACATGAAAGTATTTCAACAACTGAAATATATACTCACGTAGATAATGAACAAATTAGAAATGCTGTAGAAAATAATCCATTAGCAAATTTATAAAGAATTAGAAAAATCTAATTCTTTTTTTGTAACCTTTTTATAATTTTTGCTACTATATAGATATAAGATATATCTTAAAACCAAGGAGCAATATATGAATAATTTTAATTTAGATGAAATAATAAATAGTTATACTCCATACATAAAAACAGTTATAAACAATATGTCACATAATTATCTGTCATATGAAGATAAAGAAGAAATACTAACAGATACGTTTTTTGTTTTATGGAAAAATCAAAATAATGATATTACACATTTAGAAGCATATCTTGCTGGAATAGCACGAAATTTAGTTAAAGAAAAATTTAAGAAAAATAATATTACATATAATCTTGATGATTATCAAAATGTTTTTTCATATTATGATAAAATTGAAATATTTTCAGAAAAAAGAGAAAAAATTAATAACTTAAAAATAGGATATAAAGCATTAAATGAAACTGAATTTAAAATTATAACAATGTTTTATTATTACTCAAAATCTATAAAAGACATAGCAAATGAATTAAATTTTTCTGAAAGTAATGTTAAAACAAAACTTTTTAGAATTAGAAAAAAATTAAAAAAATATTTATAAAGGAGAATAAATTTATGGATGATTATAAAGAATTAAAAGATAAAATTAAATTTAAAATTGCTATGTCTGAGATTGATGACGAAAACTCTAAAACTATAAGTAAAAAACATTATATTATAAATAAAATTGCAATAGCAGCTTGTTTTTTATTATTAATAACAGGAGTAACATTTGCAGATGAAATATCTGAAAAAGTATATGATATTTATAATATTAGAAAGACTTATAACATAGAATTAAAACTTCCTGAAGAGGTTGTTGACAATGAAGAAAAATTAAAAGAAGTATTAAATAACAAAAATTCTATAATGAAATGGGATGAAAAAGCAGCAGATACTGTACAAGCTAATAATTTAGAAGTAAATATAACAAGAGTTGATATGGACTACTATTATATGTATTTTGAGGCAAATATTAATTTTACAGAAGAAGTAACAAATAAAATGCCTCTTCAAGATATATATTTAGTAAGATTTCCAGATTTAGTAATTAGAGATGAGAATGATAATATTCTATTTTGCATGGAAGAAAATAAGCTAAAAGAAATATTTAAAACAGATGATTTACAAGCAATAAAAAATAATCCTAAATATTGTATAAGTGAAATAACTGATTATGGTTTTGAAGATTATGAAAAATTAGGAACAAATCCTTATAAACTACAGTATTATTTAAATACAACTCTTCCTAGCATATATCCAAAATCAAAAAAATTAATATTTGAATTTACTAAAATTGCACTTGATGCACCCCAAGCTGCTTATGGAATTGATTCTAAACCATATCTTCATCAAGATCAAACTCTAACAGTAATTGGAAATTGGAAAATAGAAATAGATGTTCCAAGTAAGTATTATAATAGAGAAGATGTTATAGCATATAAAATAAAAGAAACAGATTCAAATCCAAAAAATGAATTATTATATTGTTATTACAAAGATGATGTAATGTATACAGATTTTCGTTTAGAATCAAAAGATATATCTGGTCCATGGGGTTCTGTAAAATTAGGAGATATGCTTACTGAATTACAAATTGATCCAATAATAAAAAATTATGTTACATATAAAATGGTTTCTTCAGATGAATTTAAGAAAAAAGAAGCCGAAAGAGAGAAATTACATATAGTAGAAGACTATTATATAGAAAATTCTGAAGGAAAAAAATCCAAAGAAAATGGTCTTTTTAAAAGAGAGGGCAATAAACTCGTTCTAGCATCTAAAACTACAGGTATAGGAAACGGAATATCAAATGGAATATTAAAATCAAGTGTATTACCAGGATTTGATGATAATGGAAACTGGAAAGCTCCTAATAAAACCATATTTGATATTAGCAAAGATAAATTAACAGATGAAATGACAATACATTTAAAATATCTTGGAAAAGATATTAACTTTAAAGTAGAAAAAATGAAAGGAGATAACTAAAATGAATAAAACTATTATAAAAATGTTTATTATTATATTTATAATCTTTCTCTCAATAAATAAAGTATATGCTTATGATATGGATGAATACATAGAAGAAAGATATTATAAAGTAGAAACAGAAGAAGGTACATTTTATAAAATGAAACCATTTGACACAACTCAAGCAAAAATTACATTTCTTTCTCCTAATTCAGAAGAAGATGAAAATTATAATAAAATTAGTAAAATTGTAACAGAAAAAACAACTAATTATATAAAAAGTTTTACAACCCCAGAATGTCCTGAAGATAAAAAAATTGAAGAAAATTTTACTTTAATTTGTAATAATATATATTCTATAACTAAAGAAAAACCTTTTAATGAAGGTGATGATATTGTAGCATTAACAGCAACTTATGCTACTCCTGTAAAAGCTGAAAGTAACTATTGGAAAGAAAATTTTTCAAATAATGAAATAAGTTATAATGAAATTGAAAATAAATATTATGTTACTATGTATTACTTTGTAAGACTTTCAAAATCTCAAGATACTGGTGAATATGAAATAGCATATATTGGTTTAAAACCTGAAAATTATGATGAGTATGTTGCTGAATTAAAAAATACTAAAGGAATAGATTTAAATAACTTAGATATAGATAAAATATTTAATATCAGTTATAAAGATAATATTAAACCAGTTGCAAGTAGTAATACAAATTCTGTTAGTGGTAAAAATGAAAAATATAACACTGCTCAAATAGAAGAAATTTCTAATATTTCTTTTGTAATCAGAATAATTTGTTTAGCAATTTTATCAATTTTTATAATCATATGTATTATAAGAAAAATAAATATAAAGAAAAATAAATAATCAAAGATAACCTTACAAATAAAAATTTTAAAATAAAAAATTATACATAGTAACATATGTATAATTTTTTTATTTTTTAAATAGAAAAAATACCATAAAGTGTATAACTTTATGGTGTAAAATATTATAACATACTATTTTACATGCTTCAAGATTTTCAATAATACATTTTGGTAACATTTAATTATTTTGTAAGGAGTTAATACTATGATTTTTAAGAAAAAAATATTGTTTAATAAAATATCAAGAGAATGGTTATTATTTAAAAAATTTTCTGTAAAAGAATCTACTTATTTTAGATACAGCTATATCATTAATAAATATATAAGTCCATATTTTAGAGATAAAAAACTTGAATATTTCAACAATTTTGACTTTAGTAAATATACTGAACATTTATTAAAAAAACTTTCTACAAAAACAGTTTCTGACATTGTAATCGTTTTTAAATCAATTTTAAAATATGCATGTAATACTTATAAATTAAACTATAATATTAATTTAATTCCTATCCCAAGAAAAAATCAATTAGAAATTAAAATATTAAGTAAAAATGAAGAAAAAAAGCTCCAAGATTTTTGTTTTAAAAAGAACAAATTAAAATATATAGGAATTATTATATGCTTAAACACTGGAATAAGAATAGGTGAGATTTGTTCTTTATCTTGGAATAATATTGATTTAAAAGAAAAAGTTATAATAATAAATAAAACTGTACAACGCATATATAAAGGTGAAAGAAAAACAGAAATAAAAATAAATGAACCAAAAACATTTTCATCTATAAGAAAAATTCCTTTATCTGATAGGCTTATTGCAATTTTAAATGAAATAAAAAAACATACTTATATAAAAGAAAATACATATTTTTTAACAGGAACAGAAAAAATTATTGAACCTCGTAATTATTATTCTTTTTATAAAAATGTTCTAAATGAATGTAATTTACCAAGTTATAGTTTTCACTCGCTTAGACATACTTTTGCAACTAACTGTGTAAAAGTTGGTATGGATCCAAAATCTCTAAGTGAAATTTTAGGCCATTCTGATGTTAAAATAACTTTAAATAGATATGTTCATTCCTCATATAATATGAAGAAAAAATTTTTAAATAAATTATAAAAAATACTCTTTTTTCCTTAATAATATAAACACCATAAAGTTATACACTTTATGATATTTAAAGTAAAGTAAAAAAAACAAAAATTACATGAAATAACAAAGAAAGGAATTATATTATTAATGGAAATAAAAAAATTAGAATATGATGATATAAAATTATATAAAGATACATTAAAAAATTATGTAGAAGAATTAATTACTCCTTATACAAGCAAAGAAATTCCAATTGAAGTAGAAAGAATATATGAAAATATGTGTAATTTTACTAAAGATGGTACTGCAATAATAATGGGAGCACTAGATAAAGAAGATTTACTTGGTTTTATATGGGGATATAAAAAATTAGAAAAAAATGATACTGTTCATATTAATTATTTTTTTGTAAATAAAAATTACAGAAGTAGAGGAATAGGAAGTGAATTATTAAAAAGTTTAATAAAAAATATCGAAGATAATATTGAGTTAGAATTACTAGTAAATAAAAAAAATTTAAAAGCATTTCAATTTTATAAAAGAAATGAATTTAAAATAATAGAAGAAAACGCAGATGATTTAAAATTATGCAAATTAAAATAGAAAAGACAGATTAAAATTATCTAAAATAACTATTGAAAAAAAATATGTGTTATGATATTGTAAAAATACAAAAACACTTAAAAAGGGAGCTTTAAATATGGATGAAGATTATATTAATAAATATTCTGGAATGGTTTATAATGTTTTTTTAGACAAAATAATGAAACTGAAAGGAATAGATTTAGGAAAAGCTGATGATCCTAATGCAATAGATTCTATGATAAAAAGAGCTTCATTAGATTTTTTACAACTTAGATTTCATATGTTTGACGACGACTTTGAAGAGTTTAAATTATTAGATAATTCTGATATTATAAATTTGGATGCTGATTGGTATGTAGGTGAATTTCAGGCTAAACAGCAATTTGAAGGTGTAAGTTTTGGCATAGATAGATTTGAAGAAAATCCAAATGATATAACATCTATTCAGCTCATAGCAGATACAGATATGGAAGAACGTATAGGTATAATTGAAAACAAAAATAGTACTACCTATAGTATAACGAATATTAAAGACCGATCAATACAAGCAAAATTTGACGGAAATAAATTGAGTTTTAAAAATGGAAGTAAATCATTAACTTTTGATGAAGGTGTCTTACCTGATTATAGTTTTCCAACAATATTACAAATGTATAGAAATGGTGAACTTTCAAACTATTTAGATAATACAACTCCAGCTTTAGAAACAATTAAACCTTATGATGCATTAAAAAGTGCATTACCAAATACAATTTTCTCAGAAGTAGAAGATGCAAGGAATCCACAAGAACCAGAAAACAATAGGGAAGGACAAGACCACTTATGATAAAAAATAATAAATATGCAAAAGCTTATAAAGAAGTTTTAGAAATAATAAAATATTTTCCAGAAGAAGAATATAATAAAATACCAAAAGAAAAAATTGATTTTTTTAAAGATAATATGGATAAAGACTATGAATTTACAATCAATCCAAAAATAGATTTATCAGAACAAAACATATCAAAAGAAACTAATGCAATTATTGTAGCGCTATTTGAAGACTATTTTGCAACTGAAGAACAAAAAATAAAAATTAAAGAAATTTTAGAATTAAATGAATCAATTTTAGAACAAGAGAAAAGAGAAAAATATAATCCAGATGATTTATTCAAAAAAGAAAACAAAAATGAAAAAATAAGTGAATCAGTACAAGAAGAAACAGCTTTAGTAGAATATAAGGAAAATTTCTTTATAAGATTTAAAAATTTTATTTTGAAATTATTTCATATAAAAAGTAATTAACAAAAGAGGAAATAATAATGAAGGAAAAAGGTATTTTACTTCCAATATTCTCACTTCCTAGTAAATATGGAATTGGAGATTTTGGAAAAGAAGCATATGAATTTATAGATATATTAAATGAAAATAATATGAAATATTGGCAAATTTTACCTATAAATGCTTGTCAAAATTTACCATATTCACCACAAAGTTATTATGCTTTAAATGAAAATTATATTTCTTTAGATATGTTAGAAGAAGAGGGATTAATTAAAAATGCTGAAGTAAGAGAAAATACTAATAGAGTAAAATATGATGATTTTAAGAAAAAATATTATTATGAAGCTTTTAAGAATTTCAATAAAAATGATGAATATGATAATTTTATTAAAATTAAAGAAATAGATGAATATGCTGAATTTATAAGTAATTTAAAAGGAGAAAGCAAAGACTACTATTTATTCTTACAATATATAGTAACTAAACAATGGTTAAAATTAAAACAATATGCTAATTCAAAAAATATAGAAATAATTGGAGATATGCCTGTATATCCAACTTTTGAATCTAGTGAAACAAAATATTATCCGGAATGCTTTGAAATGGAAAATGGGCAATTTACTTTTGAATCTGGCACACCTCCAGATTATTTTAATAGTGATGGGCAAAAGTGGAATAGCCCAGTATATAATATAGAAAATATTAAAAAAAATAATTATGAATATCTAATAAAAAGATTTGAGTATTATTTAAAATTATTTGATAAAGTTAGAATTGATTATTTTAGAGGATATGATTCTTTTTTCAAAATTCCAATTGGAAAATCCGGAAAAGATGGATTTTATGTTGATGGTGTAAGTTATGGTTTTTTTGATGAGTTATTAAAAATACCAAATGTAAAAATTGAAAACTTAATTATAGAAGATTTAGGAGATATAAGAGAAGAAACAGTTAAACTTAGAAATCATTACGGTTTTACAAGACAAAAAATTTTGCAGTTTACAATTGATTTAGACAATTTATATGATAGAGATAATGAATCAGAAAATGTTTTAGTTTTCCCAGGAAACCATGATTGTCATACAATATATGGATGGTATAAAACATTAAATGATGAATATAAAGAAAAATTAAAAGAATTTTTAAGAAGAAATGAATGTTATGATATAAATGTTAATATTGGAATAATGCAGTATTGTTCAAAATGTAAAGCAAAAATAGCAATTATATCAGTTCAAGATATTTTAGGTTTAGATGATAGCTCTAGAATAAATTTTCCAGGAACTATTTCAGAAAATAATTGGTCTTGGAAACTAATAGATTTTAATGATTTTAGAGAAAGAATAAAAGATTTTTAGTCAATATATACGTAATAAATAAAAAACACATATTAAACTATATATTTGTTTAAATAAGGAGAAAAAATGCTTTTTGCTTCAATGACTTTTTTATGGATATTTTTACCTATTTTATTAATAATTTATTTTTTAGTAAAAGATAAATATAGAAATATAATTTTATTAATTTTTAGTTTAATTTTTTATAGTTGGGGAGAACCCAAGTATATTTTTCTAATGCTATTTTCAATTTTTATGAATTACATATTTGGAATTATTATAGATAAAACTAAAAATAAAAAGAAAAAAATAGCTCTTATTGTAGCTATATTATCAAATTTACTATTACTTGCATACTTCAAATATTTTAATTTTATTTTAGATAATATAAATAAAGTTTTCAAATCAACTAATTTTGGAGCAAAAGAAATTGCTTTACCAATAGGCATATCTTTCTACACATTTCAAATAATGTCTTATATTATTGATTTGTATAGAGGTGATATTAAAGTTCAAAAAAATCCTTTAAAATTAGCATTATATATATCCTTTTTTCCTCAACTTATTGCTGGACCAATAGTAAAATATCATGATATTGAAGAACAAATAAATAAAAGAACTGTTACAATTGAAAAATTTTCTTATGGAATAAAAAGATTTACAATAGGATTGTCAAAAAAAGTTATTATATCTAATACACTTGCTCTCATGGCAGATACAGCATTTAATTCAGACATTAATTTATTAAGTATGCCACTTGCTTGGCTTGGAATAATTTGTTATATGTTCCAAATATATTATGATTTTTCTGGTTACAGTGATATGGCTATAGGACTTGGAAAAATGTTTGGTTTTGATTTTATGGAAAACTTTGACTATCCATATATTTCTCAGTCAATAACAGAATTTTGGAGAAGATGGCACATATCTTTATCAACATGGTTTAAAGAATATTTATATATACCTTTAGGTGGAAATAGAAAGGGAAAATATAGAACATATTTAAATCTAGTAATTATATTTTTAACTACTGGGTTATGGCATGGTGCTTCTTGGAATTTCATTTTTTGGGGAGCATTTCATGGATTTTTCATATTAATAGAAAGAATAAAATTAAAAGAATATTTAGATAAAAACAAATTTAAAATTTTTAATCATATATATACACTAGCAGTAGTAATACTTAGTTGGGTATTCTTTAGAGCAGAAACACTTACTGGTGCTTTTAAATATATTAAAGTAATGTTTTCTAATAAGTTTACTACAACTCTTGAGCTAGCTTCAATAATAAATTTTAAATTATTTATTATTCTAATTATAGCAATTATTTTCAGTGGTCCTATAATAAAGAAATTTAAGAAAAATGATAAAAAAACTTTTGCAGAACCGATTGTTATTGCAACACTTATGGTTATATGTATAATGACTCTTGTATCAAATACATATAATCCATTTATCTATTTTAGATTTTAAAAATAGGAGATTATTTATATATGGAAAAAACAGAAAAAATTAATATAGCAACTATTATAATTTTTATTATGATATTATTATTACCACAAATATTATATTTTTTCGTGAAAGATTTTATACCACAAAATAATGCAGAAAATAGGAATTTGGCTGTAAAACCCAATTTAGAGTTTAAAACATTACAAGATTTTCCTGAAAATTATGATAATTATTTTAATGACAATTTGCCATTTAGAGCTATAATTCAAGAATTATATAATGATGTTAATTATTATATTTTTGGAATAAAATCTTTAAATAATGTTATTGTGGGAAAAACTTCTGATGATGGTAATAATACATGGCTTTTTTATGATAAAAAAGAAGACGGTGATCCAATTCAATATGTTAGAGGAATAAGAACTTTTAATCAAGAATATAAAGAATCATTTGTAAAAAATATAAAAGAAAATACTCAAAAATTAGAAAATAAAAATATTGAGTTATTTTATTGTTTAATTCCAAATAAAAGTACTATATATAAAGAAATGTTACCAAGTTATATAAAAATTAAAAATGATAAAAATATGGTTTTAGATTTATATAATTATGTAAAAAGTCAAAATATAGAAAATATTATATATCCATATAATGAACTTTTAGAAGCTAAAAAAATTGCAAATCCTTACTATATACTTGATACACATTGGAATATATATGGAGGATTTATAGGAGCTGGATTATTACAAGAAAAAATTGATCCTAATTATAAATATTTATTTGATAATGCCAAAATAAATAAGGGAGAAGCTGTTTCATCAGAAGGTGATTTATCAAGGATGTTAAATATAACAACACTTGGAAAATTTAAAGAACAAACTCCAATAATTGAAAATTTCTTAAATGACGCAGAATATAAAATTATTCATGATGGTTATACTATAATATATGAATCTACAAAACCTGTTATAGATAAAGAAATAGTAATTGTAGGTGATTCATATATGGAGCAAATAGCTCTTAATTTTGCTAAAATATATTCAAAAATTACATATTTACCTCATTATGAATACAACAATGAGAAACTATATTCATTAAACCCAGACATAGTTATTATTGAAGCAGTAGAAAGATATATTGATAATATTATGGAATTCTTTTGGTTGTAATAAATATGGAATAGTAGATTTTGGTTATTGATAAAATATTATCTTTGTGATATATAGTAATAAAGTATAATTTTTTATACTAATTATGATTGCAACTGGTAATAAAAAAAAGGAGTGAGAAAAATGGATAAAATGGATAATGTAAACAACATTCCTGATAGCGTTAAATTAGAAACTTTTAATGGATATAATAAATATCCATTCATTGGAAAAAGAATTCATGATACCCCATCGACTCATAAAACTTCTCATTTGCTTTCACCAGAAACAATAACAAAGAGAAGGGATTTACCTTATTAAGTAGTAAAATAACAACTTTATTACCAGTTGAAATTAAGAGAGAACCCATAAATTTATAAAATGGGTTCTCTTATTTTTATATAATTTTTTACATTTTTATTTAATTTATGATATAATTTTATTATTATATATAAGAGAGGAAATCTACTATGAATTTAGATAATAAATTAGTTACTAATGCTGATATTGTTGATATTAGAAATATAGCATTTCATTTCAGTCCACAAAGAAATATTACAAGCATATTAAATGAAGGTCTAAAGCCTTTAATAGGAGATAATGCTTCAGGTGGATTAGGACAATCTGCAATAGAAAAAGTATATTTTTCGTATGGACTAGAAGGTGTATTACAACTATATAATAGATTAATTTCAGCTTCTTTTCAACAAGAAGTAGGAGATTTAAATGGAATTTCACATAAACCATTTATACCAGATTCTGCAAATGATAAATTACCTAGTGAACATTTATCTATGATAGAAGGATTTGAAATGGTAAGACAATATATGGAAGATAATGTTTATTTTGTATTTGATGCACCTATAACACAATATGAACATGAGTTAAGTGATTCAGATTTACAAAATATAAATCAAGAAATTACAAAATTAACTGATTCTGGTACAAATATTGTAGAAAAAATTAATGAACTAAATGATAAAATTGCAACATTATCACGATCACGTGAAAATAATAAAGATGAAATTGTTAGTTTAGTTAATGAAAGAAACAGATTATCTATATTAGTTAGAGAAAAAACATTACCAATGATTAATTCAATAAGAGGAAATGTTTTAAATGCTAATCAAAATCCAATTGTAGAAGAGGTTGATTATAATGATGAACGACTTGCTTGGATTAACCAAATGAAAAAGCCTCATAATACACATTCAAAAATTGTAAAAATTGACGGTAAAGTTCAAGGTGTTAAAATTACAAGTGATATACTTAAACTTTTTTCTCAAGATGGTAAAAATGTATCTAATGGATTAGATTTTTTAGATTTTGCATTAAGTCAAACTACTACATCAGATCAAATATATTTAGATTCTTCAGAAAAACCAGCATGTCATGATTGTAACTTATTGTTTAAATTTCAAGAATATTTAAGATTAGTAGAAAAATATAAGAGTAATGGATTATTAATTACAAAACCAGAAACAACTTATAAAATTAATGATAAAACTGTGACTATTCCAAAAAGACAAGTTATGGATATGAAAAATATTAGTAAATATCCAGATTTAGCCGAATTTTCAGAAAATTTAGAACAATATTATGAAGATAACAGGTATAAAAAAACAACAAAAGCACTAGCTGAAGAAGTATCTGATAAAATTATAGATGATATCGAAGGAAAAAGAAAAGTAAATGAAGAAGTGTTGAGAAATGAATCAGAAATGGATAAATCACTTTCAAAGTAAAAAGGAGTTAATAGAATGATAAAAACAGAATATGCTAATGCATATAAAGAAGTTTTAGAAATATTAAAATATGTATCAAAAGAAGATTTCAATAAAATTCCAAGGAAAAAAATTGAAATGTTTTCTAAATATGCTAATTATGATTATAATTTTGAATATGATCCTGCCATTACATTAAAGGAACAAAATGTTTCAGATATTGCTCAAACAATTATAGCAATTATATTCAGAGATTATTGGGCAACAGAAAAACAAAGAGAAAAAATAATAAACAAAGAAAAACATGATTTGCAATTAATAGAAGAAGAAAAAAAGTCTAAATATAATATAGATGTTTTTAAAAATAACAATAATAATATTAAAGATAATAAGCTTGAATTGGTAAAATATAAAGAATCTTTAATAAAAAAAATATTTAATAAAATAAAGGAATTTTTTATATGAAAAGTTATAATGAATTGTTTTATGAAAGATTTCATAAAAGTCAAGAAATAGATGAAGAATTTGTAAGAATTTTAAATGAAAAGGGGTTATTAGAAGCAATTAATTATTTAAAAAACATAGGAGCAACTACCCTTGATATGAATAATTATCAAATAAAATATAGAATTAGCGAATGGACTAAAAATAAAGTTTCTAATAAAGAAAAAGAAAGCTTTATATATGAATTATTACAATTAAAAGATTATATAAAAAATATTAATATAAGTAAAAATAATAAATTTAATTTACCTGAACTTTCTATTGAAACAACTAAAGGCATTATTCGTGCAATTCAATTTTCATCTATTGCACCAAAATGCAAAGAAAAATTACCTTTTATTGAAACTGATGAAAGACATGGAAAATGTTATGACATGGCACGTGAGATTTCATTAAATTTGGGAATAAGCAATAACATTGTAACAGGTTATATATATGGATATACTGATAAATCTCAATTTTTACATAGTTGGATTGAAACAACACAAAAAGGAGAAGAATATGTTATTGATGGAACATTAAATGCTTTAATAAATAAAAAAGGATATTATTTTATGCAACATGCTAAACCAATAACTAGAATTAGTAATCAAACATTTGCAAATGATATAAAAAAATATATAGATAAAATAGAAGAAATTCCTATAGAGGTATACTATGTGTTTAGAGATGAAATAATTAAAGCTTTTCAAGAAAATGATGAAATATTTGAAAGATAAAAATATTACAATATTTATGGAGATTTACAATTATGATAAAAAATATAATATTTGATTTAGGAAATGTATTATTAATGAACCATCGTTCATCAATTTTAGACCAAATGAATTTAACTAAAGAACAATATGAAGATATAAAAAATTCTTTCTTTGCAAATTGGGAAGAATTAGACTTAGGTAATAGTTCTTTAGGAGAACATCTAAATAAATGTTCTCTAAAATATAATATAGATGATAATATAAAATATAAACTATTAAATTACTATAAATTTAGGCCATTCAATATAGAACTTGTAAATATAATGAACAATTTAAAACAAAACAATTATAATATGTATATCTTGTCTAATAATAACAAAGAAACAATAAAATATTTAATGGATTTACCTTTATTTAAAGAAATAAATGGTTTTGTAGTATCATGTGATTATAAAATAATGAAACCCTCTATAAAACTATATCAAATATTATTTGATAAATATAATTTGAATCCTGAAGAATGTTTCTTTATTGATGATAAAGAAGAAAATATTAATGCAGGTAAATTTTTAGGTATGAATGGATGTGTTTTTAATTCTAATTCTTCTAATATTATAGAATTAATAAATGAATTTAAAAAAGTTAATATTCAAATATAAAGAGAGGAAATAAAAATGAATATATTCAAAAATGCTTACAAGATTGTAAGAGATAATAGTGATGAAATATATAAAGGTTTTGGATTTAGACATTTATCAGATGCTACTCAATATTATGTTCATCCAAATAACCAATCATATAAAGGTACTACAACTCTTTGTCAACCAATAGGAGAAGGAATAACTTTATTTTCTTTAGTATTAAAAGGTTTAGTCACTAACGAAGAAGGTATTTATGGAGATATATTAGTAAATAGTGATAAAACTAAATTGTACTTTAAGGTTAAATTTCCAAAAGATTGGAAAGATAATGGCATTATTGATCCTAAAATAAATCAAGCAATAGTTATTTTAGATGGATATGAAATAAATTTAACTTTTTATGATGAAAATAATAAAATATTGCCAATAACAAGTAAAAATAATTCAAAAAATGAAGAACTTATAGATGCAGTTTATTGTTTTTCTATTTCTTTTTCTGCATTACTTGCAAGAGATACAAATAATAATGATGAATTCAATAGGATAGTTTTTAATTACATAGAAAATCCAACTGCTGACACATTTGTAAATATTCATGAGGACTTCTATCAAAATCATAAAATGGAAAATTATGAATTTGTAACAGATAAAGATTTATTAAACTACGATATTAAAGAATTTATTTCATATAAAAATACTTATGGTGTTATTCGTCAAAATAAGGAAAAATTAAAAGAAAAATTGGATATAGTAATTACAAAATTCGAAGACAATATTTTTACACCTGAACAAAAACAATTAATACCTAATTTAGGAGAAGAATTCGAACTTCCAGAAGCATTAAAGCCAGTATGTAATGCAGTAGTATCAGGAGATTCAACAACTATTTTATTACATGGTCCTGCAGGAACTGGGAAAACAATATCTTGTAAACTTATCTGTAGAGACATTGGACTTCCTATAATGGATACAGTAAATTGTAGTGAAAATTTAGATGAATTTATACTAGGTAAATTTATTCCAGATGGCAATCAAATTATATTTAAAGAAAGTTATGTTACAAAAGCTATAAGAGATGGAGGAGCAGTAGTATTTGAAGAAATAAACTTTGCTAAGCCTGCACATTTAGCATTTTTAAATTCATTATTAGATGATAATGGATTTGTTAGATTAGATAATGGAGAAATTGTAAGAAGAAATCCTAATTTTAGATTTTTTGCCACAATGAATTTAGGATATTTTGGAACTAAAGAATTGAATCAGGCTTTGTATAATAGATTTAATACTATTATTGAAATTGCTTCACTATCAGATACAGCAATTAAAAAAATGCTAATAACTAGAGTTCCAGAATGTAAAGACTATGTTACTAAAATTTTAGGAGTATATCATAAATTGAAAAATAAAATAGAATCAGAAGAATTAGACATTGTTATATCTCCAAGAAATTTAGAAAATTGGGCTAGACAAGCTAAATATGAAGGTTACTTAAAAGCTGCTGAAAAAACTATAATACCTATTGCAAAATGCGATAGAACTCTTGAAAATGTAATTAGAGGATTTTTATTATTATATAAATGGGATTAAAGAAGAGGAGGTATTTTTTTCTATGCAAAAGGAAGATAAAGAAATATTGAAAATATTTCAAACTGAAGATAACAGAAAAATAGAAGAAGATTTTGCCTCTATGCTATCAGAACATTCTAACTTAAGATTATTCTTTATAAATGAAAATCAAGCTTATACAGATGGAAAAAATATAATAGTAGATCCCGCAAATGATAAACTATTTTGTGATTATAATGCTTTAAAGAAAACTGAAGAATTTTTAGGACTTCCAACAAGCTTTTCAACTGATAAATTTATTGCTTTAAAAATGATTACAAGAGCACAAAATATTCATGAATCATTACATATAATTTATACTAATTTTCCTCCAGATTTTCTAAAAGATTTCAGAGGGAAAAATAAATTTAACAAAATGATATTAAGTAGTATTTCAAATATTATAGAAGATTGCTTTATCGAAGCTGTTGGTGCAAGTGAATTTGATAATATGACACTTTTCTTGGCTTTTAACAGAGTTTCAAGATTATTTACAACTACACCTGCAAATGGTACAATACAAAGGAAATTTGAAACATTTTCACAATCTGAAGAAGAACAAAATACACAATTATCAAAATCAGATATAGAAATACACAAAAAAATTAATTTAATAATGGAATTTTTAGATTATTTTATTACAATGCTTCTATATCCTATGGTAAAACTTGAAGAACCATCAAAAGATATAAAAGAGTATGTTGACAAAACAAAAAATTTATGGATTGAAGGAAGTATTTGTGGAGATCCAAATAAAAGATATGAATATACAAGTAAAATATTTGATGTTATAGAACCTTTAATACCTGAAATCAATGACAATGATATAAAAAAATATGAATATATTAAAAAATTCATTTCTGTT
>CANQEX010000038.1 GCA_947596225.1 uncultured Clostridia bacterium
CATCTGCTAAAAGTTTTAATTCTAAAATTAATTCTTTTTCTTTTCCTTTTTCACCATCAATAGCAAATCTTGGAGCTTGTCTTGTAGAAGTAGCAAAATGAGAATTTCCTTTTCCTCCTCTACCACCTTTTAATATTAATTCTTTTTGTCCTGGCTCTGATAAATCTACTATAACTTTATTGGTTTTAGCATCTTTTACTATTGTTCCTAAAGGAACTTTTACATAACAATCTTCTCCACTTTTTCCAAATTTATGACCACCACTTCCATTTTGACCATTTTCAGCTTTAAATTTTTTTGTATATCTAAAGTCAATTAAAGTGTTAGAATTCGGATCAACAATGAAACAAACGTCTCCGCCTTTTCCACCATCTCCACCATCTGGGCCACCAGCAGCAACATACTTTTCTCTTCTAAAAGTTGCTGCTCCATTTCCGCCATCTCCTGATTTAATTATTATTTTAGCATAATCTACAAACATCTTTTTTCTCTTTCTTATAAATTTTTTAACTATTCTTCAACTATTAATCCTACTTTTTTATAAACTTCTTTTAATAATTGGTTTGCTTTTTCGTTTGCTTTTTTATCTCCTTTTTCATAAATTGCTTTTAATTTTTCTGGATTTTCTAAAAGTTCATTATATTTTTTTTGAATTACTTCTAATCTTTCAATTATTGCTTCTGCAACTACTGATTTAAATAGTCCATATCCCTTACCTTCAAACTCTTTTTCAATTTCTTTCATATCTTTATTTTTCAAAATTCCATATATAGACATTAAGTTACTTACGCCTGGTTTATTTTCTCTATCAAATCTAACTGAATTTTCTGAATCTGTAACTGCTTTTTTCAATTTTTTTCTAATATCATCTGGTGTGTCTGTTAAAAGTATTTTATCCATTGGGTCTTGAGCACTTTTACTCATTTTTGAAGTAGGATTTTGAAGTCCCATTATTCTAGCCCCTACTTTTCCTATATATGGTTCTGGAATTTTAAAAGTTTCTCCATATAAAGAATTAAATCTTTCTGCTATATCACGAGTTATTTCTAAATGTTGTTTTTGATCATCTCCAACTGGTACTAAATCTGCATTATAAATTAAAATATCTGCAGCCATTAAAACTGGATATGTAAATAATCCACTATTAATATTATCTGCATGTTTTGCTGCTTTATCCTTAAATTGTGTCATACGATTAAGCTCTCCCATATAAGTATAACAATTTAAAACCCATGATAATCTTGTATGTGCTGGTACATGTGATTGTATAAAAATTGTATTTTTTTCAGGATCTAATCCACATGCAACATATAATGCTATAAGTTTTAATGTATTTTTTCTTAAATCTTCTGGATTATTTCTAATTGTTAATGTATGAAGATCTGCTATCATATAATAACAATCATACTCCTCTTGCATTTTAACCCAATTATTTAATGAACCTAAATAATTTCCTAATGTAAGCTCTCCAGTAGCTTGTATACCACTTAATATAATTTTCTTTTCCATAATCTTTCTCCTTCAAATTTAATTTTTTTAATTAACATTAAATTTGCCATCGTTTTTTTAAAAGAATTATTTTCATAATTTTTTCCTTTCTCATGTATAAATACTTTATTATTATACTTTATTTTCACTTAAAAATCAATGTTTTAAAAGCTAAAAGATATTTTAAAATTTCTTTAATATTCTAATAGTATTAAATATTGTAAGTAATGTAACACCAACATCTGCAAAAATTGCCATCCACATTTGTGCTAAACCTAAAACACTTAAAATTAACACTAATACTTTTACAAAAATTGCAAATATTAAATTTTGTTTTATTATATTATTTGTTATTTTAGAAATATTTATTGCTTCTTTAAGCTTTCTTAAATCATCTGTCATAATAACAATATCAGAAGCTTCTATAGCTGAACTTGCACCTATACCTCCCATAGAAATTCCTATGTCTGATAATGCAAGTACTGGCGAATCATTTATACCATCTCCAACAAATGCTACTTTACCTTTTAAGTTATTTGAAATCAAATTTTCTACTTCATTATATTTATCTGTAGGTAACATTTCAGATTTTATATTATCTATTTCAAGTTCTTTTCCAACTTTTGTTGCTATTTCACTATTATCTCCTGTTAACATCATTGTTTTTATTTTCATATCTTTCAATTCTTTAATTGCAACTTTAGCCTCTTTCTTAATACTATCATTTAAAACAATATACCCTATAATTTCATCATCTATTTTTACATAAATAACAGTACCTATCTCATTTTCTTTTTTTATATCTACTAATTCGTTATTTCCTACTTTTATATTTTTGTTATCAATTTTATAAGATAAACCTTTTCCAGAAATTTCTTTAAAATCTGTTACACCTTGCTCATCTATTTTTTTATTATATTTACTTAATATAGTAATTGCTAAAGGGTGATTTGAAAAAGATTCTCCTATTGAAGCATATTTCAAAATATCTTCTTCAGAATATTTATCTGAATAGGATTTTATTTTCTCTATATTAAATTCACCTTTTGTTAAAGTTCCTGTTTTATCAAAAACCATATAATTAATGTCTTTTAAGCCATCTAAAAAATTACTTCCTTTTATTAAAATTCCTGATTTTGAAGCTTTTCCTATTCCAGAAAAATAACTCAAAGGAACTGAAATAACTATAGCACAAGGACAAGAAATTACTAAAAATATTAATGCTCTATAAATACTTTCTGAATATGTTATATTAGTTATAATTGGTAAGAAAATAGCTACAATCATTGCTAAAAATATTACTATTGGTGTATATATTCTTGATGCTTTATTTACAAATGTTTCTGTTTTGGCTTTCTTATCTGTAGCATTTTCAACTAATTCTAAGATTTTATTTACTGTACTATCTTCATATTTTTTTGTAGTTTTTACTTCTATTAAGCCATTCTCATTAATACTTCCTGATAAAACTTCATCATTTATATTTACTTCTTGAAGTTTTGACTCTCCAGTTAAAGAAGATGTATTTAAAGATGCTTTTCCAGAAATTACTATTCCATCTATTGGAATTTTTTCTCCTTGTTTTATAACAATTATATCTCCTACATTTACTTCATCTGGTTTAACTTTATGTTCATGATTTTCATGTTTTAAATTTGCATATTCTGGTTTTATATCCATTAAATCTGTAATAGATTTTCTTGTATTATTTATTGCTTTTTCCTCAAGTAATTTTCCTATTTCATACAAAATTATTACCATTAAACCTTCAATTTGCTCTCCAACAAAATATGCTCCTATACATGAAACTGTTATTAAAAAATTTTCATCTATTGTTTTTTTCATTAAAAGTTTAATTGCATTTTTTGTAGTTCTAAATAATAAAGTACAATATGCAAGTATTGTAAATATTAAATTAAAATACCATGGTAATTTTACATATATACCTAATATTACAAATATAATTCCTACTATTACTCTATATAAATTATAATTTTTCTTTTCATTAATTTTAGTATCAATATCTAATACTTCAACTTCTGGTTCTAACTCACTAATAACTTTTATTATGTCTGGTTTTATATTATCTAACTCTGATTCTAATGTTAATTTTAATGTATTAAAATTAACAACTACATTTTTATAATTAGGATTTTCAGAAAGTTTATTTTGAATTTTATTAGCACAATCTGCACAATCCAAATCTTTTAAAATATATTTATATTTCTTCAATGTGTTCACGACCTTTCTCAAATATTTCTTTTACATGGTCATCATCTAAAGAATAATATACTGATTTTCCATCTTTTCTATATTTTACTAATTTAGCTTGTTTAAGTACTCTTAATTGATGAGAAATAGCTGATGGTGTAGAATTTGCTATCTCTGCTATATCACATACGCATAATTCTTGTAGCATTAGTGCATTTATTATTTTCATTCTGGTAGAATCACCAAATACTTTAAATAATTCTGCTAAATCAAATATTTCGTCATCTTCTAAAATTTCTTTTTTTACTTTGTTTACAATTTCCCTATTCGAAGATTCTTCTTCACAATTAATTAGTTCTTCCATATTTTTCTCCTTCATTTGAATATTTGTTCATATATTCATTATATTATTATTTTATTTATATGTCAATAAAAAAAGTAGAGAAAATATTTTCTCTACTTTCAATATATATTTTTATTATTGTTCGTCTTTACCTTCTGGTAATGCTGGATAATCTAAAACAACTCTTATTTGCATTATGTATCTAATTGTTTTTACAAATTTACTATTTTTAAATCTTTGCCATAATGATGGTTTTGCTTCAAATCTTGTTTCTTCTATATATGATTCCATTTCATTTGAAACATCTGCATCTTCAGTAGCTTTTTCTACATTTGCTGAAATATCATCTGTACTTTCAGCTTGAACTTTTAGAGCATCTTCTTCTATATTATTAATCTCACTTCCTACAACTGGAGCTGGTATGTATTTTAATGCTTCTGCTATTTCAAGTCCAATGTAACTTAAAGCTTTTGATTTATCTTCTATTCTCTCTATATCAATTTCAATATGTAAATTTGACTCTAAATTATTTGCTTTTGTTTCTACTAATTGAACTGCATGAGCATATTCTTCTGTTTCTTTATCTTTGCATTTTCCAATTAAAATTAAATTTTCTGAAATTTCAGCTGGATATTTTGATTCAATTTTTTTAACAATTTCTTTCCAATTTTTTGCTTTAGCTTTTACTGCTGTTAAAGAATCTCTTAAAACACTAGCTAATTTAATATTTTTTTCTCTTTGTCTTATTAAATCTTCAATTTTTTTTGTGTTTTCTTCAAATTGATTTGTTGAGTATTCTACTAAATCATAAGCAGCTTTATAAACTCCATTTGGAAAATTATTTTTCTTTGGATATTCCAAAAGATAAGTTTTTACAGATTCTACTAAATCTTTAAAATAAGAATCATCTTCTAATTGAATTATTTGTTTTTTACTATTTGGATTAATTAATTTTTGAATTTTGTCTATATTTGATAAAATTTTTTCTTCCGTGATCACCATTTTCACGTTTACTATGCCTGATTTATTAAAAAATATTGACATTGTAAACTACCTCCTTCGTATCAATCTAATTAAATACTAAATTAATTATATACGTTTTTCCGTAAAACTACAAGAGTTTTTTCGACATTTTTATATTACATTTCTGTTACTTTTTAGAGTTTTTTTGTAATATTTGTTACATTTTATCAAAACAATAAATTTTACACAACAGTTTTCATTTCCTCAAATCTTTTAATTTTCAAAGTAGTTGTTTTTATCAATTCATCTTCTGTTAAAATCATTTCCTTTATATATTTATATGTTGGCATAGTTCTATTTATTTCTTTAACTTTATTCCATAAAATTTTTCTGATTTCTTCTAAATCTTCTACTCCATATTCTTCTTTAATTTTTTCTTTGTCATAAACTATTTTTACACAAACTTTTAAATCTGTTTTATCCTCTTCAGTAGGTTTACCATAAACAAAAGATTCACTAACACCTGGAATTTTATTTACTAAATTTTCTAATTCTTCTGGATAAATATTTTTTCCATTCTTTAAAACTATTACATTTTTCTTTCTACCTGTTATGAAAATAAAACCATCTTTATCAATATATGCTAAATCTCCAGTTAAAAACCACCCATCTTCTGTTATTGAACCATCATCTAAACCATAATATCCTATCATAACACTTGGACCTTTAACTGCAAGTTCCCCTATTCCTAACTCATTTGGTTCAACAATTTTAGATTGTAAACTTGGAAAAGTTTTACCTATTGAGCCTAATCTTTTACAATTAAGATGTTCTGCAGCTATAACTGGTGATGTTTCTGTTAACCCATATCCTTGACGAGTTTCTATTCCTAACTCATCAAATCCTTTTTCTATTGCTGGATCTAATGCAGCACCTCCAGCAACAAGTATTCTTAATTTTCCTCCAAAATTATCATGAATTTCTTTAAATAATTTTTTTCTAATATCTAAATTGAATAATTTTGCAACTTTACTTAATTTTATTCCAAATTTTACTGTTTTTAATTTACCTTTACTTTCTATTGATTGCATTACTTTTTTATACATATTATCAAAAAGAACTGGTACTGAAATCATTATACTTACTTTATATGTTTTTAAATCTTCTGCAATATGTCTAATTCCAGTACAAAATCCTATACTTGCACCTATGCTTACTGGATATAGAAATCCAACTGAACACTCAAAAACATGATGTAATGGTAAAAATGATAAAAATGTATCTTCATTTGTTATTTCATAAATAGAACCTATATCATAAATATTTGTGCAAATATTAGTATGAGATAATTTTACAGCTTTAGCTTGTGAAGTAGTTCCTGAGGTAAATAATAGTGATGCCATTTCATCATTATTAATTTTTGCATCTAAAAAGCTTCTTGCTCCATTTTTTATTAAATCTTTTCCTAACTTAATTAACTCTTTTTGTGAATATACATCATCTGTTTTTTCTTCTAAATCCATAGAAATAAAGAAATTTATATTTCCTATTTTTTTCTGTTTTACTTTTTTCATTATATCATCATATTTTGATGAATAGAAAATTCCTTCAACTTCTGAACGTTCAATTAATTTTAAAATTTCATTTTCTGGTAAAGACTTATCTAATGGAACAACAACTCCTGTACCACAAATTATTGATAAATATGCTTCTTCCCATTCATATCTATTTTCTGAAATAACAGCTATTCTTTTATCTTTTAATCCTATACTAATTAATGCTGTTCCTAAAGAATTTATTTCATCTATGTAATCATCATATTTCATTGTTTCTATTTCATCTGTGTTTCCTACTTTAAATTTAAAAGCAACATCTTGTCCAAACTTATCTTTTGTATTATTAAGCATTTCTTTTAAATTTTTAAATTTCCTTGCTGGAAAAACTCTTTCACAACCTGAATAAATTCTTTCTACCATTTCTTTACCATCCTTTTATTTTTTTATTATTTTATTAAATAGTGTTTTTTCATATTCACCATATAATTCTTTAACATCTATTTCTTCTATTCCTGATTTTCTTTTGTATATTAAAGTAGAACAAGTTAGTGAAAATATTTCTGATGCAAGCACTTCAGCATTACACTCAACTATATCTCCATTATCAACACCTTCTTGGACAATACTTTGTATTACAGAAATATATTCTAATACTTTCTCTCTACAAAATTGATTTATTGTTTCATTTCCCCAAGTTTGACTCATAACTATAGTTAATAAATTTTCATATTTGTAAACTGCTTTTAATTGTATTAATGAAACAGCTTTTATTTTATCTAATACATTGTCACATTTAGAAATTTTAATCTCTATACTATTTATCAAAAGTTTCATACCCTCTTCAATAAGAAAATTAAAAATTTCTTCTTTGCTATTAAAATGATAGTACAATGTTCCTTTTGCAACACCTACAGTAGCTGTAATTTCTTCTATACTTGTAGCATCATAGCCTTTTTCTGAAAATAATTTAAGCGATGTTTCAAAAATTTTTCTCTTTGTTTTATTCATTCTTTTTCACCTTAAAAATATTTTTTTTATTATATAAGATTTTAAAGTTTTTTGCAATATTTAAAGCAAAAAAATGTAGTGCTCTTAACAGCACTACATTCAAAAAACATATATTATGAAATTCTTTCTATTATTTCTTTTTTAGAAACACCATATTTTTCAATTTCATTAATTATTTTCTTTATTTCTTCAATTTTTTCATCAACAGAGTTTTTTATTACATTATCAGTTTTAGGTGTTATATAAGTTCCTTTAGTAGATAATGTAACTATAACTCCTTTTTGTTCCAAAATTGAATATGCCTTTTTTACTGTATTAGGATTTATTCCAAGAGTTGTTGCCATTTCTCTTATAGAAGGAATTTGCTGTTCAGGTTTTAATATATCCAAAGCAACATATCTTTCTATTTCTTGAACTATTTGTTCATATATAGGCATTCTACTTTGGTAATCTAAACTTATCATCTAATCTCTCCCTTCTATTGTTTTATTTCTACATCTGGATTATTTTCCCAATAATTCTGCTCTTCCATCTCAACTTCAATTAATTTATCTATTTCCTCAATATTATTAGTATAATAATATATTCCTTTTCCCATTGTATTTGAAGTTATTACATAATATGGTTTTGAAGTATCAAATTCCTCATCTTTACTTTTTTTAATAAATTCAATAAATTCATTATCAAAATTATTTATATAAATTCTTTTACCAGTATTTTTTGGAATAACACTAAAATTAGGATACCAATTCTTATCTCTATTACTTATAATAGAATTACATTCTTTATTTGTATATTTAGAAACAATTTCTAATATTTTTGGAGAAATACTATCTTTAATACTAATAACATTTAATTTGTGATTCTTATAATAATATTTATTTATACATGCACCATCTGTAGAAGAAATATTTGACAATTCATCAAAACTGTAATTATTAATAGTTTGTTCTATTTCATTTATAACTTGATTTTTTTCTTCATCTTTTAAAATATATGTTTCTGCTATAATTAGTTCTTTATTATTTGTTATTAATTTATCTTTCAAAATATTTTTATAATTTTCATCTTGTTTTATCAATTCGTTAATTTTTTTCATATCTGCTTTTGAAATTATTAAATTTCCATATAGTAATTTACCAGATTTTAATTTAAAAGTAGTATTTAAAAAACATCCTTCATCAATAGCTTTTCCGTCTTCATCAAGTATTGTTCCATCAGCATCTTCACTATCAACAGTTTTTCCATACATAGATACGCCATTTTTAAAATTATCATATTTAGAAACTGCATCTACTAAAAGAGATATTATTTCTTTATTTTCTATATAATCATGATACTCATTATTATCATTATATAAACCATAATTATATTGATTGAATTTTACTTCTGCTATATCAGAGCTTGTTATTATTTTTTCAGGAATAGCATCTCTTATTTTTTCTCCAGCTACACAAGTTATTTGTAATATAACTAATGTAATAACTAAATAAACCAAGGATTTTCTAAATTTAATTTTTCTTTTTACAATAAAATCATATACAAAATAATAAGTAATTATTAATGCAACTATAAATATATTAACTTCAATTTCTGCTTTTATTATATTTAACAAAATAAATACTGGAAGCATAGTTAATGCTTTTACTAATATATGAATTTTTTCATTAAAGAAAGATTGTTCATTATTTTCCATTTTTCTTTTTTGGAATAACTTCATACCAACTATAAAATAGATTATTCCTAATGCTACCATTTTTAATATATTTGTTGTAGAATACCAATCAAATTCACTATAATAATTAAAAAATAAAGCAGTATGAAAAACTTGATATGGCATTGTATAATCCGAATCTGCATATAATTTACTATTAACTTCATTTTCTAATGATGTACTTAATTTAGAGTTATCATATCTTGAAAATTTATTAAATCCATCCATACAAAATGGTATTAAAAATAATATAAGCATTGTTAAAACAATTTGAGTTAAAAATGTTCCTGAAAGACTCATTGCAATATTTGTAGCTAAAAATACAAATACATAAGAAACCCACATCATAACAAATATATCAATAACTAATTCTGGAAATATTATTACTTTTGGTAATACAAAATTACAAACAATTAATATAATAGCTGTAATAAGTTGTATAGCTGTAATTAATAAAATTCCCCCAATTGTATTAGTTATAAAAATTGATTTTCTATTTATTGGTTTTGAATTTATAAAATCAACACTACTTTTTTTATAAACATATCCAAATAAAACAAATGAAATTAATACTGGAATAATATACATTCCTATAAAATTAATTATTAATAAAGGTGTTTTATTTGTTACAACAATATTTTCTGTATTATTAATTCCTAAAATTATAACTAATAATGTAAAAACTGGTACAACTAATGATAATAAAATAACTAAGCCAGTAGATTTTTTTATATTTTCTTTTAAAAATTCAAAATTAAATGACTTGATTAAATTCATATCCTAGCACCTCCATTTCATAAATAAATACTTCTTCTAATGTTAAAGGTAAAAAATCTAAAATTAATGGATTCATATTTTTAAGAATTTGTTCTGCATTTTCTTTATTACCTTTTGCAATAATTGTTGCTACACTTCCAACTTTTTTATAATTCATTATATCTAACTCAGAAAATTTATCTTTATCAAAATCTTCTTTTAAAGAAATTTGTATTTTAAACATATTTGTTTTTAATGAATTAATATCACTTTCAAATAATATTCCACCTTTATATAATAATCCTAAATTATCACATATATCTTCTAATTCTCTTAAATTATGACTTGTCATTATAATTGTAGTATCCTTTTTCTCCATTTGCTTAATTATTATTTTTTTCATTAAATTTCTAACTACAGGATCTAATCCATCAAAAGTTTCATCAAAAAACATATAACTTGCATTTGTTGATATTGCACAAATCAAAGCAGTTTGTCTTTTCATACCTTTTGAAAAATTTTGAATTTTCGCATTTAAGTCTAATTTCAACATTTCAATTAATTTTTTAAAATATTCCATATCAAAATCTTTATACATTGATTGATAGAATTTTCCCATATCTAATATAGTATAACCTGAGAAAAAATATAAATCATCTGGAACAAAAACTAGTTTTTGTTTCAATTCTTCATTATCTTCTACTTCTACCCCATCAATTTCAATACTGCCACTATCTTTTTTATAAATATCATTTATAATTCTAAGTAGTGTAGATTTTCCAGCACCATTTGCACCTATCAAACCATATATGGAATTAGTTTGAATATTGCAATTCAAATTTTCTAAAACACTTTTTTTTCCAAATGTTTTACTTAAATTGCTAATTTTTATCATAGCTCCCTCCTTTATATAAAAAAATATAATTGTACTATTTGTTATAGTACAATTATATTTTTAAAATTTTATAAAGTCAACACTTTTTTAAATTTTTGTTATATCTACTGGTGTTAAATCTTTTTCTTCCACATTATTTTCTATTGCTTTATATAAAGCATTTACTGTATCTAATGAAGTAAAACAAGGAATTTTACATTCTACAGACATTCTTCTAATCTTAAATCCATCTCTATTAGCTTGTTTTCCTTTTGTAGGTGTATTTATAACAAAATTAATTTTTCCAGACTCTATTAAATCAATTATGCTATTTTTTCCCTCCCATAATTTCTCAATAACTGTAGCTTCTACTCCATTATCTTCTAAAAATTTAGCAGTTCCAGAAGTTGCATATATATTAAATCCTTTGTTTTTAAATTTCTTAGCTATTGGAAGCATTTCTTTTTTATCTTTATCTCTTACTGTTATTAATATATTACCTGTTTTTGATACATTAGCACCACTTCCTATAAAAGCCTTAAGAACAGCATTTTCAAATTTTTTAGAAACACCTAAAACTTCCCCTGTAGACTTCATTTCAGGACCTAAACTTGTATCAGCATTTTTAATTTTTTCAAATGAGAATACTGGCATTTTTACACATATATATTCACTTTTTCTATATAATCCTGTTCCATATCCTAAATTTCTTAACTTCTTACCTAAAATAACTTTTGTTGCAATATCTATCATTGGTAAATTTGTAACTTTACTAATATATGGAACAGTTCTACTTGAACGAGGATTAACTTCAATTATATAAACTTTTCCTTCACTTATAATAAATTGAATATTTAATATTCCTATTACATTAAGTTCTTTTGCTATTTTTTCTGTATATTCAACTATCTTCTTTTCATGAATTTTTTCTACATTTTGTGTTGGATAAACAGAAATACTATCTCCAGAATGAACACCTGCTCTTTCTAAATGTTCCATAATACCTGGAATTAAAATATCTTGTCCATCACAAATTGCATCAACTTCAACTTCTCTTCCTAAAATATATTTATCTACAAGAATTGGATGTTCTTGTGCTATTGTATTAATTTCATTAACATATTCTGTTATTTCTTTATCATCATAAGCAATAGCCATTCCTTGTCCACCTAAAACATATGATGGTCTAACTAAAACTGGATAGCCTAAGCTATTTGCAACTTTTTTTGCCTCTTCTACAGTATAAATTGTACTTCCCTTTGGTCTTAATATTCCACAATTATTAAGAGCTTCATCAAATTCTTTTCTATCTTCTGCTCTATCCATATCAACTTCTTGAGTTCCTAATATTTTAACACCCATATCTGATAAAGCTTTTGTTAATTTTATTGCAGTTTGCCCTCCAAATTGAACTATTGCACCATAAGGTTTTTCTACATTTATAATGTTCTCTACGTCTTCTGCAGTTAATGGTTCAAAATATAATTTATCAGCTATATCAAAATCTGTACTTACTGTTTCAGGATTATTATTTACTATAATTGTTTCAAAACCTTGTTTTTTCAAAGCCCATACTCCATGCACACTACAATAATCAAATTCTATACCTTGACCTATTCTTATTGGACCTGAACCTAAAACTATAACTTTCTTTTTATCTGATCTTTTAGCTTCATTATCATCTTCATAACTTGAATAATAATATGGTGTTTTAGCTTCAAATTCTGCACTACATGTATCAACCATTTTGAAACTTGCTGTTATATTATATTTTACTCTTAAATCTTTAATTTCTTTTTCAGTTTTACCAGATAGTTTTGCGATTATTTTATCAGTAAAGCCTAATTTTTTAGCCTTTTCTAACATTTTGGAATTCATTTGATTTAATTCCAATTCTTTTTCCATTTTTACTAAATTATAAATAATTCCTATGAAAAATTTATCTATTGTTGTTATTTCATGAATTTTATCTACAGAAATTTCTTTTCTTATTGCTTCTGCTATTGTAAAAATTCTTTCATTATCTACATTTTTTAATTTTTCTTCTAATTCTTTTTTATCTAAATTTTTTAATTTTTCTAATCTTAAATATTCTACATTTTCTTCTAATGAACGAACTGCTTTCATTATACCAGCTTCTAGGTTTGGAGCAATTGCCATAACTTCACCAGTTGCTTTCATTTGTGTACCTAATTTTCTAGTTGCTGTAAGAAATTTTTTAAATGGCCATTTCGGAATTTTTACTACTGCATAATCAAGTACAGGTTCAAAACAAGCATAAGTTTTTCCAGTAACTTCATTTTTTATTTCATCTAATGTATATCCTAATGCAATTTTTGTTGCTACTTTTGCTATAGGATAACCTGTAGCTTTTGAAGCTAATGCTGAAGAACGACTAACTCTCGGATTAACTTCTATAACAGCATATTCAAAACTATCAGGATGTAAAGCAAACTGAACATTACAACCACCTTCAATTTTTAAAGCTGAAATAATTTTTATAGCAGATGTTCTAAGCATTTGATATTCTTTATCAGATAATGTTTGAGAAGGTGCAACAACAATACTATCACCTGTATGTACTCCAACTGGATCTATATTTTCCATATTACATATAGTTATACAATTACCTTTACTATCTCTCATTACTTCATATTCAATTTCTTTCCATCCTGTAATACATTTTTCTACAAGTATCTCTCCTATTCTGGACATTCTTATTCCAGCACCTGCAGTTTCTTCAAGTTCTTCCATTGTATATGCAATACCACCACCAGTACCACCTAAAGTATAAGCTGGTCTAATTATAACTGGAAGCCCTATCTTTTTCGTAAAATCAACTGCATCTTCAACTGTATGAACAACTTTACTTGCAATACATGGTTCATTTATACTTTCCATCATATCTTTAAAACATTGTCTATCTTCTGCATTTCTAATTCCATCTACACCAGTTCCTAAAAGTCTTACATGCTTTTCTTCTAAAAATCCACTTTCAACTAGTTCCATTGCTAAATTAAGTCCTGTTTGTCCACCTAAATTTGGTAAAATACTATCTGGTTTTTCTATATTGATAATCTTTTTTACAGTTTCTACTGTAAGTGGTTCAATATAAATCTTATCTGCCATATGTTTATCTGTCATTATAGTTGCAGGATTTGAATTTATAAGAACAACTTCAACTCCATCTTTTTTTAGTTCTCTACAAGCTTGTGTTCCTGCATAATCAAATTCTGCTGCTTGTCCAATAACTATAGGTCCTGAACCTATAACTAAAACTTTTTTAATTGATTTATTTCTTGGCATTTTTCTTCTCCTTTTATAACATATCTATAAATTCATCAAAAATATATGCTGTATCTTCTGGTCCAGGGCATGCTTCTGGATGAAATTGTACTGTAAATATTTTTTTATTCTTATATCTTATACCTTCAACTGTTCCATCATTTAAGTTAATATGTGATACTTCAGCAATTTGTTTATTTACACTTTCTTCTAATATATAATATCCATGATTTTGAGAAGTTATATAAACTCTATCTTCTTTTAAATCTTTTACAGGATGATTTGGACCTCTATGACCATATTTTAATTTTGCAGTTTTAAATCCATTTGCTAATCCCATAAGTTGATGTCCTAAGCAAATTCCTAAAATTGGAATATTAGAATTATATAATTTTTTTACATTTTTAATTTGAAATTCACAATTTTCTGGATCTCCTGGACCGTTTGAAAGCATTATTCCATCAGGTCTTGAAGCAATTACTTTTTCAGCAAGAGTATTTGCTGGATATATTGTTACTTCAGCTCCTCTTTTTAATAATGAATTTACTATATTATGTTTAAATCCATAATCCATCAAAGCAATCTTTTTACTTTTACCTCTACCATAAACTCTAACCATATTTGATGTTACTTTATCTACAACATTTCCTACTTCATATGATTTTATTTTTTTCATAATATCATCTATATTATTTATATTTGAAGTAAGATAACCTCTCATAGTTCCTGCATCTCTTAAAATTTTTGTTAATTTTCTTGTATTTATATTTGTAAGTCCTGGAATTTTATAATCTCTTAAAAACTTTTCTAAATTAAATTTTGTTCTAAAATTACTTTCGAATTCTGCAAGTTTATGAATAAAAATTGCTTTTGCCCATATTTTATCTGATTCATAATCTTCTGGTATTACACCATAATTTCCAATTAATGGATAAGTCATTACAATTCCTTGACCAGCATATGAAGGGTCTGTAAATGTTTCTATATAACCAGCCATACCTGTATTAAATACAACTTCACATGCAGTATCTGAATTATAACCAATTCTTTCGCCTTCGAAAATTTCGCCATTTTCTAGTACTAAATACCCTACCATTTTTCTTTCCTTGTATAATATATTTAGGTTTTTAAAAGGTTACCCATAAACCTTCATTTAACAATTATTTCATGATATAATTGTTATGTTGACACTGTGGACTCTTTCCTTTCCTTGTAGCTTTGACTACTTCAGAAAGAATATTGCCACAGTTTTATTATTAATTGGTAATTAGTTAGATAAGTCTTTGAACTTTCATTTCGCGCAAGGTTACAAGTAATAAAACTAGTTGGGTGTTGTCACAGTTGTTGATAAATTTTATTATAGGAGGTAAACACTA
>CANQEX010000039.1 GCA_947596225.1 uncultured Clostridia bacterium
TCTTAAGTGAAGCTCGAATGCAGTTTCTGTAATACGAAGGTTCATTGTTTCATATATGTTTTCAATCATTGCCATAAGCATTGTTGTTTTTCCGACAACCTTGCTCTCCTGTAAGAGCAATAATTCTTGCACCTTTTACTAAGTATTTTAATAATTCTATTGTTTCCTCTTTTCCTTCAAATTTAACTATTTGTTCTAGTGTAGCTCTTTTTACGTCGAATTTTCTTACAAAGAATGCCCATGTTTCGCACATGCTTGGTCTAACAACAACAACACGGGAACCATCTTTCATTTCATTAATTTTATATCCATTTGTATCAGATAATTGTCCTGGATTATTATATTTATATATATTTTGACATACTCTTTTTAATTCTGCTTCATTACCAAATGATAAGAATGCTAAACGAATTGATTTACCTTGGAAAAATATCCAGATTGCATCACATGCTCTAGGTATTTTTGATTCCATTGCTTGTTTTAAATAGTCTCCATCAGTTTGTGCAACTTGACTTAAAAAAGATTCAGGAAGTCCAGAAACACCACCAGAAACACCATCAATATTCATATCTCTTATTTCATCTATACTACTAAATCCTTTGTATTTTTGATAAATTCTTTGTACTACTACTTCTAACTTATCTGAAAAATCTAAATTAAATTGTTCTTGTTCATATATATCATCAATTTCTTCTTTTGTTATTACATAACAAGGCTTTGTTTCACCTTCTACATATTTTAATGCTGCTAAATTATATTTTTTAATAATTTCAGTTAGAGCCTCATATGAAAAATTCTTTTTATATTCGTGAATTAAAACATCAAATTTATCTTGAGCAGTAAGTAAAGAAGGTGTATCAAATGGAATTGCTTTAGATATATTTGTTTCATCAACACCATATTCTTTTGATAATAAATCGTATATTAATTCTTTAACATATTTTTTATCATTAACATCACCATATGTACAACCTTTTAAAGCCTTTTTTAATTCATACTTTTTTGCTTTTCTTCTTTTTAATTCAACTTCAGATAATCCTATATCATACAAGTTTATTTTCGTTATTTCATCAAGTCTTTGCTTAACAAACTTAACCATTTTATCTATGGTATAGGTTTTATCATCAATCTCCACTGCTTCTTCTATTATTTCATTTTTATTCTTTTTAATCATATATGCTATAGCAGAAATTACTGCCACTACTACAACAAAGATTAATGCAATATTTGCAATATTCATTTAAAGGCTCTCCTCCCTTTAAAATTTAAATTTTATATTTTAATTCTTGTAATCTACCAATAATTTTTTGACAAGCACCTTCTATACATTGTACAAAATGTGAATTTCTATCATTTATTTTGTTTGAAAGTGTAGTTGTTAAGAAAAATTGTGCAACTCCTGCTTCAGATATATTTTTTACGAAACTAGAATTATATGGAATTGTTGCAATATCTTTTTTCTCTCCTATATATCTAGTAACATTTTTTACATTATACACTACATTATCATCAGAATTTGAAAGTATTGGTATTACTTTATCTTTTTTTAAAATTTCTTTATATTTTGCCATATTTTCAATATATTCATCAGCTTGTTTCAAATTTTTGGTAAAATTATATACAATTATATTTGAAATATTTAACAATGCTTTTGTAACATCTTCATTTAATGTTTTTTCTAAATCAATAAAAACTAAATCATAATATTTATCAGCTGTTTTTATTAAATCTTTATATAAAGATAAAGATTTAAGATACTCTTGACGTATTTTTGTCTTTAAACCACAAAGTACATCTAACCTATTTTTGAAAACTACTCTTGTATAATTAGTAATTATTTCAGGAGTAGCTTTATTACTAGCAACAGCACTAAGCAATCCTTCAGCACCAGAAGAAATATCCATCTTTCCTCTATTTAATTTTTGTATAGTATCTCTTTTATTATTGCTTATATTCCAAAAGCATCTCTCTAAAGTGTCATCATCAAACGTAGCATCAATTAATAATATTTTATAATTATGTTCAATTGCCATTCGTGTAGCAATAGAGGCTATTGACACAGTTTGACCCGACTCTTTTTTACTTCCACTCCAAAAACCAATTATTGCCATCTTTTCCTCCAGAATATTAATTTCTTTCTATTAATTTTAAAGCTTTTTTTACATTGTTTTGACTTTCTCCAGATATTTCTTCAGCCATGAAAGATATAACATCTATATATTGTGTACTTAAACCTTTTAATTGTATTCTACCAGATCTTTGATTAGAAAATATAGCAGTTTGGTCTCCTATTTCAAATGGAAGATACAAAATATTTGTATCCCACTTAATCTTTAAACCTTTTGAAAGATAATTTAAATAGTTATCTTCTTCAGGTAACATTTCTTTTGTAAATAAAACTTTTGTCACACTTGTTGGTTCTTCTAATTTTCTGAATACTTGTAGTCCTCTTCTTAAATTGTATATGTCAAATGAGGTGACAAAATATTTTTTATCTTCTGTTTTTATTTTAAAGTAATAATATCCTCTGTAAGAATCTATATCAACTAAAATATAATCATATTCTAATTCATTAACATTTCCTAAATATGATTTTATTTGGTTAATATTTTCAAAACCAACTGCAATATCTACATTTTCAAATGTAGTTATATATTGTTTAAATGCCTTCATAGTTGGAACAATATATCTTGTTTTTTGTAGAATTGTTGAATCTATTACTAATACTTTTTTTCCTAAATTAGTTAATATTTTAGCTATATAAATTATCATATCAGCTTTATCATAACTTCCTATAAAAGCAATTTTTTTCATATTTTCCTCCAAATTTATCCGCCGTATCCCACTTCGTCAGATCCTTCTAAAGATTCTATAAATTGTTGCCTTCCTGCATTTAAATTTTGAACTTCTTCTCGTACTTTACCTTCCACTATAGAATCTCCTGAATCTACATATGGTGCTAATGCCGGTACAAAGTGATTGTTTCTAATGTCAGTATTATATCTGTCAGATAGTTCTTGTCTAGCTCTTTGTGTTATGTTAGGATCATTATTTATTAAATCATAAACTTCTCTACTAACTGTATATGTAGGTACAGTGGCTTCTTGTATACCTGCTTCAATATATGGAAGAGCATAAAGTTTAGAACCTGAAATTCTATAAGCTTCTACAATAGCATTATTCATTGTTAATAATTCTTCTTCATCTATTTTTAACCATATACTACTTGCTGTGCAACCTAAAACTTTCTTTTTAGATAAAACAATATAATCTTGACCAGTTGGTAAAGTTATTCTTATATCTATGTATTGATTATTTTTTAATCTAGTAGGTAAAATAATCATATTAAATTCTTGAATTCTTTGAGTTGATGTAGTTTCTTCTCCAGCTTCAACAATCATATCTTTGGTAACTATTGTGCCTGCTGGAACATCTATTTTCATGTTCATTTGCTTTTTTAATATAGAACCATCATCCTTTAATTTGCTAACAACTTCTCCTTTTTCATTTTTAAATTCGAAATCATCACTTGATATGATTTGGCTTTGATCAACACTTGTTTTTACTGTTTCTATAACAAAATCATTGTCTAAATCTACAGTTTGACCAGATTTTAAATCTGATGAAGCTACATAAACTTCAACTCTTTCACTTTCTAATTGTTGCTTTAATTGAGTTAAATTTTTAATTTGATATATTAATAGTAATACAACTATCGCCATTAAAACTAACGCCACTAAAAAACCCACTAAAAATGAATTTCTAGCTCTTCTTTGCATTGGATTTACTGCCATATTATATTTACCTCCCTTTATTACATTAAAAAAATTATCTTATTTTTTAGATAATTATTGAAAATATCATTTTCTTCATTTTACAATAAATTTAGACTAAAATCAACGAATTACAACATTGTAATGGAAATTTATTTTATTTGTAATACTATTGTTAAATTATTTTAGCACATACTTTTTAATAGCTTCTAAAACTCCCTCAGAATTATTATCTGAAACAATTTCATCTGCAACTTCTTTTGTTTTTGGATTACTATTTCCCATAGCAATTCCAAGCCCAGCTTCGATTATCATTTCTTGATCATTTACATTATCTCCAATTGCAATAACTTCTTCTTTCTTTATATTTAATTTATCTAAAAGAAATTGTATTGCATTCCACTTATTGACATTTTTGTTTGTAATTTCTGTATAATAGTATTGTATATCTATATCTTCTGTACCAAATTTTATTTTCTTTTTAGACATATATGCAACTTCTAAAACATCTATTCCTTCTATTTCCTTTAATCTTTTCATAATACTATTAAATATAAATTTTGATTCATCACAAACAGTAATTTTTAAAAATTTTTCTTTCCCACTTTTCTCTATATATTCAGCTATGTTTTGAACAACATTTATATGTGTTCTTTTTTCTTCAATTTTCTTTACATTTTCTTTATGATAAAATAAAATATTATAACTTAAAGAACTTGCTATTACTTCATCTTCAGTATAAACATTATAAAAAAAACTATTTTGTTCACAAAGTTTTGCAATATTTAAAACTTGTTCTTTAGTTAAAAATCTATCATAAATAATTTCTTGTTTTTTTATATCATATACAGCTGCTCCATTACCTGAAATTAAATAATTATCAGTTCCAAGTTCAATAGCAATACTTTCAGTAGAACTTATTGGTCTTCCTGATGCCAAAACTATTTCAGTTCCTCTATTTTTTGCTTCAATTAATGCTTTTCTTGTTGCCTCTGAAACTTCACCATATGAATTTAATAAAGTACCATCTAAATCTATTGCAATTAATTTATACATTTTTTACCTCTCTTTATATATTCTATTTGTATTATATCATTAAAAGTCTTTTTGACAATAACATTTATATAAAATCCTTAAATATATTAAGAAGGCGAGATTACTCTCGCCATCTTTCGATTCTAAAAAATCGTGTACTTATTTGTTAGCCATTTGATTTTCAGCTTGTTCTATTAATTTCTTAACCATGTTACCACCGATTTTACCAGCATCTCTTGCAGATATATTTCCGTTATAACCATTTTTAAGATTTACACCAACTTCACTAGCAACTTCATATTTGAATCTTTCTAATGAATCCATAGCTTCTGGAACTACGTTTTTATTACTTCTTGCCATCTTAATTCACCTCCGAATTTAATAGTGTTTTCTACTTTACTTTTAATTAAGTAAATTGCTTCACACTATATATTTCTTTAGAAAATACTTAAAATTCAAATAGCTAATCATTCGCATACTGTATATACGAATCATTAAACATTTATTTTAAAATATTTTCTAAATATATATTGCACATTTAGGCAAAAAATAAACAAGTAATTTTTGGAAAATAAAATACGCATATAAATATGCGTATTTTATTTTTTAATTTTCTGGCTCTACTAATCCAAAATTATTAGAATCTTTTATCTTAAAAATTACATTAACTTTTCCTGTATCAACATTAACAAAAGTATAAAAAATATTTCCTTTCTTTTCTTTTAATTTTATTTTTGCATCTTCTACTGATATTGGTTTTAAATCATAGACAATAGATTTTATAATTTCATCTTCAATTTTTACTTCTTCTACACCATTAAAATTCATTTGTTTAATAGAAGAATCTTTTTGCATTTTTTCTCTTTTTGCCTTTGCTTTTCTTATTTGACCTTCTAATATATCTATATCTTTATCTATAGAAGCATATAAATCTTTATCTTCTGTAACTGCTTTATAAGAAGTTCCTTTTGCTGTAACATATATTTCTGCTATTTGACTAGTTGTATTTTCTTTTTTTATTGTAACTGCTACCTCTATTTCATCATTTATAAAATATTTTTCAATTCTTGCTAACTTTTTTTCTACATAATTTTTTATAGCATCTGTAGCTTTTAATTCTTTTCCTGTTATTGTTATATTCATATTAATTCACCCCTCTTTATTTTAGTAAAATTATTATATAAGTATTTAATATATTTTGCAAGTATTATTTTAAAATAGCTTTTCTATTTTATATTCCTTCTCTAACTTCTCATTTAAATAAATACTTGATATTAATTCAAGTTCTTTTCTACAATTTTCAGCAAGTTCAAAAGAAAATATTTTTTTAGAATCAGCACCTATTATATATATTATTGCATTTCTTGTAGCATCACTCATTTGTATACTTCCTGTATCTTGTTTACTACATTCTCTACATTTAAAGCCATTATCTTTTATACTAAAATATTCAAGATTATCTCTTCTTTTACATGTAACACATTCTTTTATATTTGGTGTAAAGCCTAAAATTTTTAATATTCTCACTTTAAAAACTGAAGTTATAAAATCTAAATCTTTGTTAGTTTCAGAAATCATATAAAGAGTATTTAAAAATAATTTTAAAGTATTAAATGAATTCTGATTTTCTGTTGTTACATCATTTATAATTTTTGTTATGTAAGAAGCATATGTTAGCTTATCTAAATCAGTTCTTATATTATAAAACATTTCTATTGTTTCACAAGAATTTATAGTATATACTTCTGATCCTTTAAATAACATATATTCTCCAAAACACAAAAATTGAGTACCGCTTAAAAGAAGGCTTTTTGGTCTTCTAGCCCCTTTTGCACTGCACCCAATTTTTCCTAAATTAGGAGTTAACATCGTAAGCATTTTATCGAAATCTCCCATATTATTTTCCGCTATTATTATCCCATTTACCTTTACATTTTTCATTACCCATTACCTTCATATTTTCTTCTATATTTTCAACTTCTTTAAACTCTAAATAGGAGTTTATGTCTCCAGTTTGTTTAAATGTATTCCAAGCTATATTTTTGATCATAATGTGTACCTGCCTTTCTTAAAGCAAATAATAATTAAAAAATTATTATTTATATTTTTTATAATTTTAAAAAAATTTATACTGTAATTATTTTAACTTAAATTTATTTACAATATTATCTTTTTCTTGCCAATCTTCTTTTACTTTTACCCAAACTTTTAAATTAACTTTTGTTCCAAGCATATCTTCAATATCTTGTCTTGCAAAACTTGCAATTTTCTTTAAAAGATTACCAGCTTTTCCAATAATTATTCCTTTATGCGATTCTCTTAAACAATAAATTGTAGCATCTATATCATATATATCTTGTCCTTTGGTTGTTTTTCTATTTGAAAATTTTTCTATTTCAACATATATTCCATGTGGCACTTCATCATTTAAAAATTTTAATGCTTTTTCTCTTATTATTTCTTCAGAAATTTGTTTAACTGTTTGATCTGTATACTCATCATCTTCATAATATTTAGGACCTTCTGGCAATATTTTTATAATTTCTTCTATTATTTCATCTATACCATTCTTTTTAGTTGCAGATATTGGAATCACAGCATTAAAGTTGTATTCATCATTATAAATTTTTATTAAATTTAAAAGTTTATCTTTTTGTATAAGATCTATTTTGTTAATTATAAGAATACAAGGCTTTTTGCTTTCTTTTATTTTATTTAATATAATTTTATCTCCTCTACCAATATTTTCTGAAGTTGCTTCTATTAAAAATAATATAACATCAACCTCTGAAAACATTGTAAAAGCCGTATTTACCATAGTTTCCCCAAGTTTTGTTTTTGGCTTATGTATTCCTGGAGTATCTGTAATAATTATTTGGTAATTTTCACTATTTAAAATTGCTTTTATTGCTGTTCTTGTTGTTTGAACTTTATTTGCTGTTATTGCAACTTTTTCTTTTACTAATGAATTTAGTAATGTTGATTTACCTACATTTGTTCTTCCTACCAATGTTACAAAACCTGATTTAAATTCTCCCATTATATCTTTTCCTTTTCTTATTCACCAAATGTAATTTTTGCTTCTATTGGACAAATATTAACCCATGTATTACCATCATTTACATTTATTTCTTTGCCTTCCATATCAAGATATGTTGTTTGATCTTTTCTTGATTTTTTACTACACTTTATTTTTATTGCTTTTCCATTTGTTATATAATATCCATCTAATTCCCCAACTGTTACAACATCTTGTCTACCTTTATTTTCTTTATCATCTAAAGTATAATTTCTAGCAAGAGTTATTATAATATTTTTAGTTGTTACATCTTCTCCTGTAATATCATCTGTTATCTTTTTATTTTTTGAAAATCTTGTATATCTTTTTGTTTCAGGATTATATTTATATTCAACTATATGTGTATTTCCATAAGGTATTTTAACAGAATTTGCTATAATAGCATCTTCTCTATCTAAATTAACTTCATCTACAACATAATTCAAAACACTTTCTTTGTCAGAAGTAGTTCTATACCCTTTGTCTTTTGATATTTTTAAAATTGATTCTGTATTTGTATACGCATTATGTGGTGCTTTTCTACTTTTGTCTCTCCAATATAATGATGTATCTGTTTTTGATTTTCCAGTATCATAAACTTGTCCATTTATATTATCTATTTTTAATAATTTAAAATCATTAGTAGCTTGTGGACTCATTCCTAAATGAGCATATATTGCATCATTTTCTAGAGCATAATCTAAAAAGTAATGTCTTGCACTTCTAATTGGACCAACTTTATCTGCTTTAACTCCTTTAAATAATGCCATTAATCTAGTTTCCCCACCTTCAACTATTATTTCATATACCATATAAGTAGAATTAATAGAGGCTTGTGGTTGAGCATTTACATTATTATCTATCATAAATGCTATTGGTCTTTCATTTCCAGCAAATGTTTGTATAGTAGGAGTTTTTATTTCTTCTACTACTTTTTCTTCCTGTTGAGAAGATAATTCTGGTTGTTCTATTTGTTTTTCTTCTGTAATTTTATTTTTATTATTAAAATAAAAAAACATACAAAGCACAATTATTAAAACTAAAACTACTATAGCTACTTTTTTCATACATTTCTCCAATCTATTTTAAAATATTAGGTATAAATATTATTATTCCTATAATTACAGAACAAAATGCACTTAAAGTTACTGCTCCTGCTGAAATATCTTTTGCAATTTTTGCTTTTTCATTATATTCTAATGTATACATATCAACTATTGTTTCAATAGCTGTATTTATAAATTCACAAATTAGTACCATAAATATTGTTAATATTAATATAGCAAATTGAATAAAATTAATTTTTAATATTATTCCAAAAATAATTACTAATATTGCAAATATTAACTGAATTTTTATATTACGCTCAGATTTAAAAACACATTTTATCCCATTAAAAGAATGTTTTAGTGCTATTAATAAGTTTTTTTCTTTCCACTTGTTTTCCATCTATTTCTCTCTTACTATTTTTAATTTTTCTAAAACTTTTTCCTCTTTTTCTCTCATAATAATTTTATCTTCTTCTTTTATATGATCTTCACCTAATAAATGATAAAAACCATGTACAACCATATAAGCTAATTCTCTTTCGAAACTATGTTCATATTCTATGGCTTGTTGTTTAACTTTTTCTATAGATATAATAATATCTCCTAATGCTTCTGGATAATCTAATTTTTTTGCTATATCAATTTCATTTTTTTCAAATATAGGAAATGAAAGCACATCTGTTTCATTATTTATATTTCTATATTGATTATTAATTTTTTTTATATTTTCAGGATTAGTTAGTATAATACTTATATATAATTTAGAATTTTCTAAATTTTCAGTTGTAAAACATTCTTTTAATACTTTTTCAATTATTTCTTCATATTTTTCGCTTTTTTCTAAATCTAAATATTCAATCTCTACAAATTTTTCCATATATTTTCCTTAAATTATAATTTTGTAAAATGACCTATAGGTGACTTACAAGATAATTTATTTATTTTTCTCATTGCTCCTAATTCAACTAACTTGTTTTTATAAAATTTTCTAACTTCAGAATATTTTTCATATTCATCAGCTGTATCATATAATTCTCTTTTTAAAGATAATATTTCTTTTTCTTTTGAAGAGTTCGTTTTACTATAAGCATTCCAAAATTTAACATAATCTTCTCTTTCAGTTGGTTTATCCCAATATACTTTAGTAGATAGTAACTTAACATTATAGTCTTCAATTAAATTTAATAACATTTTATAAACTTTTTCTTTTTTCTCTTGTACTTTACTTGAAACAATAAGATTTCTAGTATCTTTTAATAATTTTTTATAACATTGCTCTGCTGCAACAAGTGGTAAACTATGGGTAAATAATACTCTACTTAATCCTAGTAAAATCATATTTTTCTCTAGAAAATCTTTTTCATCTAATTTGCCAATACTAAATTTTTCATATTCTTCATATTCTTCTAAAATTTTACTGTATTTATTTTCGCCATCTATTTTAATTTTTATTGGTAATATATTTTTTATATAATCTTCTAAAGTTTCAAATATTTTTTTGTATAAATCAACTTGATTTACAACTTTAGCACGTATACCATCTGCTAATTTTATAGAATAATTTTTTAATAATCCTTTATAAATACTATCTTGTTTTTCTACAAAAATTGGCTCAAACCTGTTTAAAACTTTATCTTTTTTTCCAGCTTTTAAACTTTCATAATCTAAATCTAATAAAAATTTTTGTTTTCTATATTTATATTCTAAGTACTCATTTTCTTTTAAATGTACTATTGTATAATAATTTGAAAGTGCCTCTTTTTCAAAAACAGACGCTGTATTATTTTTAACTTTTTTATAAATAGAATCCATTATATGTTTATCTATTGATTCTAAATATAAAGTATAACTTTCTTCATATCGATTCTTATATTGTTCTACTTTTGAAACATCATTAGCATTTTCTGCATTTTTTAAATTTTCAAAAATCTTCATAGCAGAATTTCTTTTGATATTAATCATCATTCCGTTTATTCCAATTTTAGTAGGTGTTAATAATTTGGTTATAGTATTAGAAACTTTACTAAAAAAAGTTGTGTTATTTGAAAGTACTCTTAAACTTCTTTCTTCAGGCATATTTTTTCCTTCCTTTCCTAATTACGATAAAAACATTAATTTTTGATTTGCTTTTCCCCAATTTCTTCTTGAACTTCATATACTAATTTAAATTTTAATCCATTTGCATCTAAATTACTATAATCTGTTACTTTTACATTTTTTTGATCATATTTTGAAATTTCATATTCTAATTCCATTTCTTCCTCTAATTCTTTTTTTATTTTTTCTTTTAATTCTTCTTCTGAATATGTTTTTACTTCATTTGTTATTTCCTTATATATTGTTTTTTTTATTTCAATTGGAAGATAAAAATTAGAAAAAAATTTTACTTTCTGATTTGATGATATTGTATCATAATTTTTAAATTTTGAAACCCCTTTATTGAAATTTATTTTAAATTTATTAATACAAATTTCGTTTTTTTCTTCCTTTTTACCTGTTTCTACTTTCATATTTTGAATAAATTCTTCTTTTTTCTCTTTTTCAAATATATTTTTTCCATAAATATTAGCTTCTGCATGAACTTCTCTTGGTCCTAATAATTCTCCTTCCATAATCCCTTCTACCAATAAATCACCTTTTTTCACTTCATCACCTACGGCTACTCGTGCAGTTCCACTTTGAACTACTATTTTTGAAATAATAGCATCTTTTTTTGCAACTATATTACACATTTCATTTTTATCTATTATTTCTGGAGCTTTAATTGCTTCCTCAACAGTAATAATTACATTAGTTCCTTGTATTTTTATACCTATCCATGATAAATCTTCTCTATTTAATCTAATAGAATTACTTATTTTATCTGTATTTATATTAAATTTCAACTTTCCTATTTCTATTCCGTAATCTTTTACTAAATTAGTTATCTCTTCTGTTGAGATATTTTCATTTCCATAAACTTCAATATTCCAAATAAATTTGGTCAATATAAAAATAAAAATTGCAATTACCAAAACAGCAACTGCAAAAATTTTTCTTTTTCTATATTTATTAACGAAAAAAGGTATTCCTGATTTTTTTTCAATTTTTATTTTGCATTTCGTAGCTTTCGCAATATGTCTAATTTCTTTAAAATCAGATTTTAATATTTTAACTTTTATATATGTATTGTTTTCTCTACGCAAATCTTGTAGTACTATGTTTTTATTTCTACATATGTTTAAAAATCTCTCAATAAAAAAACCTTCTATATTTACAGTTACATATCCTGCAAAAAACATATATATTAATTTAATTATCATTTTTCTTTCCCTTCAAAATCAATATTTTCAATTTTTCCACTTACTAAAATATCATCATCTGTCATTTGGTTTAACTTTAAATTAAATCCATTGATATTTATATTACCTATATTAGTACTTATTCTTGTAAAAAAATCTTCATATTCCAAAATACCCTTGAAATTTTCTATTAGAATTTCATCAAATCCTGTTATAGTAATTTTAGGTATATCACTAATAACTTCTCTAGGAATTTCTAAAAATTTACTTATTCTATTATAATCTCTCATAAAATAAACCTCTCTTTTTAATTATATATTCTAAAAAGAAAGGTTTATTCTTAATTTTTATTATGATTCTAAAAGTGCTTTTATTTCTTCATCATTTTGAAGTTCTGGTGTAATATATTCAAAAGCATTTTTCTTTCCTTTGCTCACTGCTACTAATGCTACATCTTTATCATTTCTTAATCTATAACTTGCATATTTTAAAATAATAGGTTTATTAGAAACTGCTGATAATACAACCTCTTTATCATCTCTTAATTCTTTACTTGCAAAATATAATACTTGTCCATCTTTTTTTGTAGCAGTTAGCATTACTTCTTTATCTGATTTCAATCTATCACTTGCATAACATAAGCACCATCCTGCTTGATTAACAGCAGTAAGCAAAACCTCTTTATCATCTTTTAATCTATCACTTGCAAATTCTAGTGTTCCTCCATCAACTCTTACTGCATTTAAAATTACTTCTTTATCATCTCTTATTTCTTCATTTGCCCACTCAATTAGTTTTGGCATACTTTTTACCTTATTTAAAAAATATTCTCTATCATCTTTTTTTTCTCTAGCTTCAATTATCTCTGGACTATCTGCCATATTATCTCCTTATCTTTTTTTATTATTATATCACAAAAAAAATCATATACAATTATTTACTTTTTATTTTTCTTATAATATAATTATTTTATATATTTTGTATAGGAGGTATTTATGAATATTTATAATAATTTTCGCCTTGATGATTCAGATAAAAAAATGATTTTAGATTTTATTCAAGAAAATACTTCTCTAGTATCTACTAATGAAAATTTATCTCCTAATAAAATTAATAATTCAATAACAAATGATGCTAATATTATAAATGCAAACATTAATAATTTAGGAATTAATAATATTAATATTAACAACATTCCTATAAAAAACTATAAAATTGATAACTATGATATTTTAATTAATAATATAGAAATGAATAAAAGTGAAATTATGAAAGATATTGTAATAGATGAAAATAAAATTAATTATAATTCTTCATCAGAAGAATTTTCTGGTGCAATAAATATACTATCAAATACTATTTCAAATTTTAAAACAAAAACGGACAATATATAATTTTTATAAATTGTCCGCTTTTATCTTAATAAAGCCTTTATTATACTATTTCCTTTTTTGGTCTAATATTTAAACCTGGTATACGTTTATCATAAAACACTTCTATTTTATCTCCATCTGAAATTTCATTTCCAATTAATTTTTTAGCAAGTAAAGTTTCTACTTGTGATTGAACAATTCTTTTTAATGGTCTTGCACCAAATTCAATATCATATCCTTCTTCTACAAGCCACTTAATAGAAGCCTTTGTAAATGATAAATCAATTCCTTTTTCTTTTAATCTATCTATTACTCCTTTTAATATAAGTTCTACTATTTTATAAACTACTTCTTTTTCTAATGCTTTAAAACATATTATCTCATCTAATCTATTTAAAAATTCTGGTCTAAAATGTTGTTTTAATATTTTATCTACAGCTTCTTTTGTTTCATCAGTAATTTCTCCATTTTTACTAATACTATCTAATATTAATTGTGATCCTAAATTAGAAGTTAATATAATTATAGTATTTTTGAAATCTATAAGTCTTCCTTGAGAATCTGTTACTCTACCATCATCTAATATTTGTAAGAAAATATTAAATACATCTGGGTGTGCTTTTTCTATTTCATCAAATAATACAACAGAATATGGTTTTCTTCTAACAGCTTCTGTAAGTTGTCCTCCTTCTTCATATCCAATATATCCGGGAGGTGCTCCTATTAATCTTGTAACACTAAATTTTTCCATATATTCAGACATATCTATTCTAACCATATTTTTTTCATCATCAAAAAGCGTCGCAGCTAAAGTTTTTCCTAATTCTGTTTTACCAACACCTGTAGGCCCTAAAAAAAGAAATGAACCAATCGGTCTATTTGGATTTGCAATTCCTGCTCTTGCTCTAATTATTGCTTCACTAACTTTTTTTACAGCTTCTTCTTGACCTATAACTCTTTCGTGTAAAATTTGCTCTAAATTAAGTAATTTTACTTTTTCTTCTTCAGCAAGTTTTGAAACTGGTATGCCTGTCCATTTAGAAACTACTTTTGCAATTTCTTCTTCTGTTACTTTATTTCTAAGTAAAGTTGTTTTTCCTTGAGTTTTTTCAACTTCTTTTTCTTCTTGTTCTAATACAGTTTTTAAATTTGGTAATGTAGAATATTTTAATTCTGCAGCTTTATTTAAGTCATAATTTCTTTCAGCTTTTTCAATTTCAGCATTTACATCATCAATTTTTTCTTTTAATTTTTGAATTTTTGAAATATTTTTCTTCTCATCTTCCCACTTAAGTTTCATATTTTGAAATTCTTGCCTTAATTTAGATAATTCAGATCTAATATTTTGTAAATGCTTTTGAGATTTTGGATCATCTTCTTTTTCCAAAGATTTTTCCTCTATTTCATATTGCATTATTTTTCTAGAAATAACATCTAATTCTGTAGGCATAGATTCAACTTCACTTCTAATCATTGCACAAGCTTCATCTATTAAATCTATTG
>CANQEX010000040.1 GCA_947596225.1 uncultured Clostridia bacterium
GTAATTTTTCTGTTTTCATCATATGGTACATTAAAATCACATCTAACTAAAACTTTTTTTCCTTTTAAATCAATATCTCTTACAGTTTTCTTATTCATAATTATCCCCTTTTTCATAATATAAAAATAAAGCTAGCAATAAAGGTCCGACCTCCACCACTAGCTAATTTATCTAAAATTAATTTAATTCAGCAAAATATTTGATTGTTCTTACCATTTGACTTGTATAAGAATTTTCATTATCATACCATGCTACTACTTGAACTTGATATAATCCATCTTCTACTTTTGTTACCATTGTTTGTGTACTATCAAATAATGATCCATAAGTAATTCCAATTATATCTGATGAAACTAATGGTTCGTCTGTATATCCAAATGATTGACTTGATTGTGCTTTCATAGCTTCATTTATTGCTTCTGGTGTTACTTCTTTATCTGATCTAACTGTTGCAACTAATATTGTTGTAGATCCTGTAGGTACAGGTACTCTTTGTGCAGATCCAATTAATTTTCCATTTAATTCTGGTATAACTAAACCAATAGCTTTAGCTGCTCCTGTAGAATTTGGTACAATATTAACAGCTGCTGCTCTAGCTCTTCTTAAATCACCTTTTCTATGTGGTCCATCAAGCACCATTTGATCTCCTGTGTAAGCATGAACTGTTGTCATTATTCCTGATTGAATTGGTGCAAAGTCATTTAATGCTTTAGCCATAGGTGCTAAGCAATTTGTTGTACAAGAAGCTGCAGAAATAACAGTATCTTCTGGTTTTAATGTTCCTTCATTTACACCAAAAACTATTGTTGGTAAATCTTTTCCAGCTGGTGCTGAAATTACAACTTTTTTAGCTCCTGCTTTTATATGTGCTTCAGCTTTCTCTTTTGAAGTATAGAATCCTGTACATTCTAAAACTACATCAACTCCAATTTCTCCCCAAGGAAGATTTGCTGCATCTTTTTCAGCATATATTTTAATTGTTTTTCCATCTACTGTAATAGAATCTTCTCCTGCTACTACAGTATCTGCTTTTTCATATCTCTTTTGTGCAGAATCATATTTTAATAAATGAGCTAACATATCAGGGCTTGTTAAATCATTAATTGCAACAATCTCATACCCTTGTGCTCCAAACATTTGTCTAAATGCAAGACGTCCAATACGTCCAAAACCATTTATAGCTACCTTTACTGACATAATTAAAAATTCCTCCAATCCCGATATAAATATATTATATCTTTACTATATTTTGGTCTTTTAAACCAAAAATATTCTATATCAATTCTTATTATTTTTCAAGTATTTTTTATAAATTTTCTCTTACATATTAATAAAGAGACTTTTTAAAGTCTCTTTATTTTGTATTTTTATTGATTTATTGTTATTGCAACAGGATTACAAATAGCTTCAGTTTCTGGATTATAATAATCATAAAATCTTATTGCTGAACCTGTTATTGTTTCTGGATATAATGCTCTATATTGGATATTTAAAGAAATATTATCTTCTTCAAAATCTCTTATATAAATATTTATTTTTCCATAATTGTATTCATATTTTTCAATTAATCCTTGATATTTTAATTGTAATAGTGAACTTTCTTCTACACTACAACCTTGAGGTATATTAATTTGTAATAATCCATTTTCTATAACTTCACCATTATTTGTAATATTAATAGTTTGATTTATAATATCATTTACTTTAGCTGTTTGTGTTATTGTTTGAGTTAAAACAATATCTCCTTCATTTTTAACTTTTGAATAATCTTGATAATATTCCTTTATAATCTCATAATCAAATTTTCCTTTTTTAATATCTATAGAAATATGATTTTCATTTGGCACATTATCAAATTCAAATTCATAAATATCTAAACTATCTTTTTCTATATCAAAACTTTTTTCTTCACCATTTACAGATACTTTAATAGTTTGATCTTTTATTTCTGTTTTTTGATTATAATCATTTATAGCTTTTAAAGCAAGTATTGTACTTTGTGTTGTACCCCATGTTCCACTTGTACTTTTTGACTTTAATAAATATGAAATCAAATTATCATTATTTTTATTATTCATATTTAATTTTGTTAATGCCATTGAAGTCAATGCTGTTGCTTGTATATTTTGATATCTTCCTCGAGTTCCATAATAATCTCTTATTGTAGAGTTTATCCAAGCTCCATCATCATTTATTGTTATTTTTTCATTTATTTCGTCTATTACTTCTTTTGCTTTATCTTTTTCTCCAACATTAGCATATACATTTGCAATTAATGCTAATGTGTAACTATCTGTTACATCTTCTAATTTTTTATCTAAATAATCAATTGAAGCTTCTAATTTTGGAGAATCTGGACAAACTTCTGATAAAGCCCATATTATATATGCATTCATAGCAATTTCATTAGTATTGCTTGCTCCACCAATATATGTAGAATTATATGAAAAACTACCATTTACTCTTTGAACACTAAATAAATAATCTTGCATATTTTTCAAAACATTTTTATCTACATCATAAACTTCAGAAAGTTCATTTAATTCCATTAATCCAAATGCAGTAATTACTGGTTCTGCAGGTGAATTCCCATATAATGAATATCCTCCTTTTGTACCTTCAACTTCATATGTTAGTAGTTTTTGATATCCTTTTGAAATATAATCTAAAGCTTTTTTCTCTAATTCAGGATTGCTTAATTTATTATCTCTTAAATATTTTAAAACTAATATATCTGGATATAATGATGATGAGGTTTGTTCAAAACATCCAGTTGGCATTGTTAAAATACTATCCATGTTATTTACTATTTGAGACATTGTAGAAGGATATAATTTTACTTTTATTTTCTTTGTATTTTCTATTGCATCTTCATTAAATATTAAATCTTGTTTATAATCATTTTCAATAATTCCACTTGAAGCAATTGTTTGCTTTTCTAAACCATTTACTTTAACTTCCATTGTTTTTTCAACAATATCAGAAATTTCTCCAGCTTTTGTTTCAATTCTTAATATATTATTTCCAGCTTTTGTAATTTCAATAGGAAGATAGAACATTGAAGTAGCACCAGGTTGCACAGTTATTGTTTTCTGATAATTTCCTATATTACACCAATCATTTTCTTTTACATTTACTTCTATTGCTAATGGATTTCCAGTATAATTATATAATGTTACAGGAATACTTGTTTTATCTGTAACTACAGAATTAGTTGGAAGACTGAAATCCACAAAAAATTCTTTAAATACTTTAAATGATTTTGAAGAATAACCAATTTGGCCTTCTTTTGTATTTCCAACAACTTGTATATTCCATGTTGTTATATTATCACTTATTTTATTTGAAAACTCTGCATTTCCATTTTCTGTAATAATTTCTGGCACAAATGCTAAACTTTCTAAAAATACATTTCTTACATTTTCCTCTATTTCAATATCTTTTTCTATATTATCATTATTACTATTTTCTTTTTCATTTGTAGTTGCTAAATCAGTAATTGATGACATAACATCACTAAATGATGAACTTTGTGATGCGTTTGAATAATCTTTTACATTATTATAAAGATTAACATTAATCTCATCACGAGCCGTTCCACCTTGAAAATAATCAGAATCATAAACATCACTAATATCATTACGAGCCATTCCAGTAACAGCTTCATCAATATCAGCTCCATGCCCAAACTCTGTCATACCATCTACAATAATTACAAATACAATTACTAAAACAATAATTATACCTACTATAATGTTTATCAAATCACCAAAATTTATATTTAAAACAATTTTTTTATCTACTACTTCTGTTTTAGTTTCTTTTAAAATATATTTCTTATATAAAATATATACAATTAAAACTAAGCAGAAAACTAAAATTGCTGATAAATCAGTTATTTCAATAATTAAAGCAATAATAATCCAAAATAAGAATGATTTTGTTAATGTTGTTGCATAATCTTTTATTGTTTTTAATATTTTTCCTAATTCTTTTTTCCTTGATAATGCAGTTAACGTACTAAATAAAAGAATTGCAATTAAATAACACATTACTAAAACTTTTTCAATAGTAGTTTCATTAATATAAGAAAAAGGAACTTTAAATAGGATTTTGCTAACTAATAAACATATAGCAATAATTATAATACTAAATACTCCTGGTATTAAAACAAGTTCATTTACAATGTTAAATATAAAGTCTCTTTGTTTATACAAAATTAAAGTATATACAACTATTGTCAAAACAAAACTTATAAATACTATTCCTACTTCATCATAATCTAGTAAAGTACTTAATAAGAAAATAATTAGTATTAATAATGCTAATACATTTACTATATTTTCAAAAATTATAAATTTATTTTTAAATTTTACAATACAATATACTAATATAACTATAAATATTAAAACTGCAAATATAATTGTTTTTTCTAAATATTCTTGTTTTACTGTATCTCCATATGATTTATTATAAATAATAGAAGGATCTTCTTTTGCTTGTCTTTGTAAAACTGTATTTAATGTTGCTTCTGAAGACTCATCTAATATTGATGCATATAAATCTGCTAATGTCATTTCATCATTTAATTTTATATCTTGTAATGCAAGTTTTATATTATCAATTGATAAATCATTTTCTGCTAAATTTAGTACAGCTTCATCTAATATACTAACTAATAGTGCACTATCAATATTATTATTGTTTTCATCTGTAGTATTAAATTTAACTTTTAAATTTTCTCCTGGTTTATATTGCTCTTTTTCTACATCAATTCCTATGTTTAATTTTTCATTTGGTTTTACAAAAATTGTTCTTTTTAAATAACCAGAATTAGAATATTGTGCATCATAAACAGAATTAGTTTTTGGAACATATATATCAATTAAACCTGTGATACCATCTAAATTAAATTTGATTGTATTATTATCAAAAGTTAATGTTTTTAATAATTCATTATTTTTATAAACATATGCTAAATTTGTAGATTTTTCTAATTTAGATATTAATGTTAATTCAATATCATCATCTTTTTCATACTTTACTTTATCTGTTTTTATTAAAACATTATAATTAGTTACAGTCTTATTAATTTTTTTATTTATTTTATTACCAGACATATCTTCAGAATTTACAGAAATATCTAAACTTCCAATCTTTAGTTCATCAGTTTCACTTGAAGTTAAAGTAAGTACTCCAGTTCCATTTTCATCTGTAATAACTTGTTTTGAAATTTTACCCAATACAATAGTAGAATATGTTTTTATAGGGTTTCCTTTTAAATCTTTGGCATATACATATATATTATTATCTACACCTTTAATTATATTTTCATATTCTGGTAACAATTCTATTTCCAATATATCTGTACTAAATCTGATTGATTTTTCTGCTTCAACCATATAATTAGAATCATCTGTTACATTAAGTTTTACTTCAACATTTTCAGCTTTATCAGAATTATATGTAGTAGAAAAATTACCATTTTGATCTGTCATACCTGTAACTTCAGTTTCATTTATGGTTCCTGTAACTTTAGCTCCAGCAACTGGTTGTGCAAAAAAGTATTTTGCAGACAAATTTATTTGTGCTTGTTCTCCAATAATATAAGCATCTTTATCTGTTGATATAGAAGTTTCAAATTTTGGAGTTATATAAGGATTTACAGTAAATTCTTTACTAACCTCTTGAGAATCATTTGAAACAGTAATTCTATAAGTTCCACTATTTACTTCATCAGCTAATTTGAAATTACCTGAAATAATACCATACTCAGAAGTTTCAGCTGTATTTGAATAAACTTTATTATCATTACCATCATATATGTATATTGATACTTCATTTTTTACTGGTTTATTGTCTTTTTTTGACAATAGTAAAGTTCTAAAATTAACTTCATCTCCAGGTTTATATATTCCTTTATCTAATGAAATTATAATATTTGAATTTTTGTCTTTTATTAAATTAATAGGAACTTTACTTACCTCTTTATTTAATTTATATTTAGCAGTAATTTTTAGGCTATATTTACCAGTTTCAAGATTTTCTGGTATTTTAGCATCTAAAACTGCATTTTCACCTTTATCTAATTTATAAGTCTCTTTAAATCCTTTGATTTTCTTATTGTTTACATCATACAGTTCTATCTTTAATTTACTAGGAATTTGTTTTTTTGAATCTTCTTTTCTAACACTTATATCTCCAACTAAATTAGAACCACTATAATAGCTAGAATTTAAAGTTGTACTTATTTGTAAATTTCCACTAGTAAAAAGAGAAATTAAATTATACACAGTGCAAATTAATAAGCAACAAAAAAGTATTAATCCAACAATTTTTACGCTTTTTACAATTTTCTTTTTAGTCATTTGTATACTCCTCCATTTTATATATATAAATATTTTATAAATAAATACATTTTTTTACAATAAAATTTTACAATTTTATTTATATAATCAAAAAAACTCATTAAGCAAAACTACTTAATGAGCTATTATTTATTTGTTTTTTTTCAAACTTTTTAATTTTGCAAAAATGTTGATTTCTTTAAAAAAGAAATTATGTAATTCTGGAAATTTGATTTCTTGAAATAAAAAATCATGAACTTCAGTTAATACCTTTTCCTCTTTTTCAGTTAATTCTAAAACTACTGGTTTACTTAAATCTATTTCTTTAAATAAAATTTTTTTTATTTTATTCCAGGTTCCAACAACCATTGGTAAATTACCTGCTTCAGAAGTTTCTACATATTTATATTCTTTCATTTTGGTATTCCTCCTTAGTATAGCTAATTTAACTACTCTAATAATACTACATAATTTTTAGTTTATCAATATTTTTCCAATTAAATTTATATTAAGTTTTTATTACTTTTTTATTACATTAATTATTTCTCCAATTAATGTTAAATCATCTATATCTATAATTTTGACTTTTAATATTTTATTTTCTATATTATTTTTTGAATTTACTTTTACCATTATGTAATTTGAAGTATGTCCTTTATAATATTTTTCTTCTTTTTCTTCAAATAAAACTTCTACATTTTTACCTATGTATTGCTTTAAAAAATTTTTTTCATTATTATCAGATAATTCTAATAATTTTTTACTTCTAATTTCTTTTACTTGACCTGATATTTGATTACTCATAAGTTCTGCTTTTGTACCTTTTCTAGGAGAATACTTAAATATATGCATTTTGTAAAAATTTACTTCTTTTAAAAATTTATAAGTATTTTCAAATTCTTCATCAGTTTCTCCTGGAAAACCTACTATTATATCTGTAGTTAAGATAACATCTTCATAATTTTTTCTTAATCTGTCTACAATTAATTTAAATTCTTCTGCTGTATATCTTCTATTCATTCTTTTTAAAGTTTCACTACATCCACTTTGAAGTGACAAATGAAAATGATGACAAATTTTTTCCAATTTTTTTAATCTAGTAATAAATTCCTCAGTAATTAAAAGTGGTTCTATTGAGCCTAATCTTATTCTTTGTATTCCTTCAATTTTGTCTATATCTTCTAATAAATCAATTAATTTATAATCACTTTCAAAGTCTTTCCCATAAGAAGCTACATGTATTCCTGTTATAACAACTTCTTTTATTCCTTTTTTTGATATATCTCTTATTTCACTTAAAACACTTTCAGGTTTTCTACTTCTTATTCTACCTCTTGCATAAGGAATAACACAATATGAACAAAATCTATCACAACCATCTTGTACTTTAATTACAGCCCTAGTCTTTTCTGTATATGTAACACTTCCAAAATCTCCATACTGTTTATTTTTCATAACATCATCAATTTCTATATTAGATTTATTAGTTATATAATTTTCTACATATTTAACTATATTAATTTTTTCATTAGTTCCTAAAACTAAATCTATTTCTGGAATTTTTTCTATTTCTTCTCTTGCAACTTGTACATAGCAACCAACAGCAACTACTATTGAATTTTTATTTTTTTTCTTTGCTTGCCTTATAATTTGACGAGATTTTCTATCTGACATATTTGTTACAGTACAAGTATTAATTATATATATATCTGCTTTTTCATTAAATTCGACAATTTCATAATTATTTTTTGAAAATATTTGAATCATTCCATTTGTTTCATACTGATTTACTTTACAACCGTAATGTATAAAAAGCTACTTTCATTTTTACTCCTATTATATAAAATACTCACATATAGTCTGTGAGTATTTTAAGTATGTTTTATTTGGATTTTATTATTTTTTCATTCTATCAATACTATCAAGATTATCTAAAGCTTTTCCTGTACCTTTAGCAACACAAGAAATTGCATCTTCAGCAATCATAACATTTATACCTGTTTTTTCTTGTAATAATCTATCTAAACCATCTATTAGACAGCCACCACCTGTCATATAAATTCCTTTATCACTAATATCTGCTGCAAGTTCTGGTGGAGTTCTTTCAAGAACTGAATGGACAGCATCTACAATAAGCATAGCTGGTTCTTCTAGTGCTTCCATCATTTCACTTGAATAAATTGTTATAGTTTTTGGAAGTCCTGTTATTAAATCTCTTCCTCTAACATCCATTTCCATATCTTGTATTTTAGGAAATACACAACCTATTTGTAATTTTAATTCTTCTGCAGTTCTTTCTCCTATCATAACATTATGTCTCTTTTTTATATATTTAACTATATATTCATCAAATTTATCTCCTGCAACTTTTATTGAAGTACTTACAACAGCTCCTCCTAAAGAAATAACTGCTATATCTGTAGTTCCTCCACCAATATCTACAATCATGTTACCACAAGGTTTAGAAATATCTATTCCAGCACCTATTGCCGCAGCTATTGGTTCTTCAATTAAATACACTTTTCTAGCACCTGCATTTGAAGCAGCATCTATAACAGCCTTTTTCTCAACTTCTGTAACTTGAGAAGGTATACATATCATAATTCTAGGTGCAAATAAAAATCTTCCACCTATTTTTCCAATAAAATATTTTAACATTTTTTCAGTAACAGTATAGTCTGAAATTACACCATCTCTTAAAGGTCGAATTGCAACAATATTACCTGGTGTTCTACCTAACATACGTCTAGCTTCATGACCTACAGCTAAAACTTCACCTGTTATATTATTTACAGCTACAACAGATGGTTCTCTAAGAACAATACCTTTTCCTTTTACATATGCAATTACTGTAGCTGTTCCTAAATCAATTCCGATATCTTGTCCAAACATTACAAACTCTCCCCTTAAAAATTTTAAACACTTTATTACATTTGCATTACGATTATATTACATAGTTTCATATTTATCAACCCTTTTTACATTAATTTCCATAAAAAAATAATAATAATATGTATATTGTAATAAAATAAACTCTATGCTATAATAATTACGTTATTTATAGTTAGGAGTGTTAATAAAATGGAAAAAATATCAATAATAGTACCATGTTATAATGAAGAAAAAGCTCTACCTTTATTTTATGAAGAATTAATGAAAAATATTAAAGATTTTCCAAAAAAAATAGAATTTGAAATACTTTTTATTAATGATGGTTCAAAAGATAAAACTTTACAAATAATAAAAGAATTAAATAAAAAAGATAATCAAATAAAATATATTTCTTTTTCTAGAAATTTTGGAAAAGAAGCAGCAATATATGCAGGACTTGAAAATGCAACTGGAGATTATATAACTTTAATGGATGCAGATCTTCAAGATCCACCTTCTTTATTAAAAGAAATGTACAAGTCTGTTACTGAAGAAGATTTTGATGCTGTTGGTACTAGGCGTGTAAATAGAAAAGGTGAACCAATTATAAGAAGTTTCTTTGCAAAACTCTTCTATAAATTAATAAATAAAATGACTAATTTTGAAAATGTTGATGGCGCAAGAGACTATGTTTTCATGAAAAGAATAGTAGTAGATGCTATAATATCATTAAAAGAATATAATAGATATTCAAAAGGACTTTTTAGTTTTGTTGGTTTCAAAGTAAAATGGTTAGAATATAAAAATGTACCTAGAGTTGCTGGAGAAACCAAATGGTCTTTTTGGAAATTAACAAAATATGCCTTAGAAGCAATAACTGCATTTTCAACAGCTCCACTTGTTTTTTCATCTATTATAGGATTATTCTTTTGTATGGTTTCTTTTTTATTAATAATTGCTATTATTTTCAAAACTTTAATATTAGGTGATCCTACTAGTGGATGGCCATCATTAGTTTGCATTATTTTCATGGTTAGCGGTATACAGCTTTTCTCACTAGGAATTATAGGTCAATATCTTTCAAAAACTTATTTAGAAGTAAAACAAAGACCTATTTACATTATAAGAGAAAAAAGTGATAATTTTTAAAATCATATAAAAATTGGACAATAGATAACTTTATATTGTCCTTTTTTTATAAAACTTAAAAAATATTTTTAAGTTTCAAACTATCTTTTTCACATATATTACTTAATTTATATAAAAATTCTTTTGCATTAGCTAACGCATCATCAAATTGTTCGTTTTTAGTATTTTCTTCAAGCAAAATAAGACTTGTAGAAACTTTATCAAGCTCAGTGTGTTCTGCAAACATAGAAAGTTTATCTTCTTCTTTATCCCAATTTTCCCATACTCTCTTTATATTTGCTTTCAAATCATTAAAAAATACTTCTTCAAGTTTATCATTTTCCTTCATTTGCTTTGCAATTTCTAAATCTTTAATTATTTGATTAAATTGTTCATTTATAATACTAACACTTTTTTCTGCTATATTATTAGTTAATAGTTCTAAAAAAACTATGCCTATAATTATTACTGCTATTAAAATATATTCTTTTTTTATTTTCATTTAATATTATCATCCTTTTTCTGACAAAACATGGTACTATCTCCATTTAAAACGACAATTAATGCTTCTTCTGGTTTCATATTAAACTTTCCTACTTCTTGTTCTAACCAATTATAATCTTTCCCAAGTTTATCTAAATTTTCTGTCATTATTTTTCCATCTATAACAAGATCATATGCAATCCCCTCATAAGGTACTTCCATATTAAAATCTTCAGGTTTTAATGCTCTTTTAGCTGGTTTTTGGACAACACTTATTTGCCCACTTGTTTCTAATATTGCAAATTCTACATCACCTAGATTATTAATATTATTTACTCTTAATCTTTCTTGTAATTCGTTAATTGTAAAATTTTCTTCAATCATTGCTCTTTCATCAATTTTACCTCTATAAATTAATATTCTTGGCTTACCACATATTATTTCTCTCATTCTTATACTTTTTAAATTAATTACAGAAATAATTACATGCATTAATAATAATCCAAAAATTGGAATAATTCCATAAAAAATAGGTATCCCAATTTCTGTCATAGGTGAAGCTGCTAAATCTGCAATCATTATAGAAATTGCAAGTTCAAATGGTTGCATTTGCCCAATTTCCCTTTTTCCCATAAATCTCATTACAAATAATACCAATAAATATATAATTACCGATCTTACTAATATAAGTATCATATTCAATCCTTTAAATAAAATTTTATATGAATATTTTTCGCAAAAATTATTAAAATATACTTATATTTGTTTATTAATTAAAATTAATTTTTAAATTTAATAAATCAAATATACTTTTTTACAAGGAGGTTTGTGAAATGGATAACAATAATTCAAATGCACAATCAGGTAGTTCTATGGGAACTATTGGACAAATAGTTGGTAGATTTATTGTTGCTGCAATTATTTTAGCAATCACAGCATTTTTTACACCTGGATTTTCTATAAACAATATTTGGTCCCTTGCAATTTCAGCTATTGTTTTAACTGTAATGGATTACCTTATTATAAAATTTACTGGTTTACATGCAATGGCATTTGGTAAAGGATTCGTTGGATTCGTACTTGCTGTTGTAATTTTATATGCAACACAATTTTTCGTTTCTGGATACTCTATATCATGGATGGCAGCTATTATAGGTGCTTTAATATATGGTGTAATTGATTATATTATGCCTGGCGAACAAGGTATGTAATCAAAAAAAAATAAAAAAATTTTATTTTTAAAAGTGGCCTGCAAATATTGATTTTAACGTATTTGTAGACCACTTTTATATTTTTTTTAAAATTTTTTTAAATTTTTTTGTCGAATTTTGTCACTTTTTGCCATTCTGATTTGTTTTAATAGTAGAGGGATAAAAATATGTTAAAAGTTTTAATTGCATGTAAAAACCTTTCAACCGTGAAAACAATCATCAATAAAATTTTAAGTGAACAAAAAAATCTTCAATTAATAGGAATCAGTAATAGTTTAGCTGAAACAAAAGAAATAATATTTAAATCTGAACCTGATATTGTTTTTACAACAGATTCACATATTATTACATTTTTAGAAAATAATGTTAATTTTTACACACCTAAAATTGTTCTTTTTTCAAAAAATGAACCTTTTTATACTGATGACAGAATAATGCTAATTTTAAATTATAGTATGTCATTTAAAGAGATGTGTAAACATATTTCTTCATTTATTCAACAAAACGTTACAGATTCTAAAAGAGAACTAGCTACTAATATGTTGAATGAATTAGGTTTCAATTTTAAACTTACAGGAACAGTTTATCTATTAGATTCTATTTTATATGCTAGTACATATAAAGGTTCTTATTCATTTGAACAATTAAAAAGAGATGTATATTCATATGTTGCAAAACAAAATAATACTAATGAGGATAGAGTAAAATGGTCTATAACTCGTTCAGTAAATGTAATGTATGATCATCTTAATAGAGAAAGTTATCACGTTGTTGAAAAGTATTTTGGTCTTAAATATCCAAAAAGACCAACTCCTAAGCTAGTAATAAGTGTTATTGCAAATAGCTTAGATAATTAATTGAATATGTTTTTGTAGAATAATAAAATAGGACTATTTTATTATAAAGTCCTATTTTGTTACTACATATATTTTTTAGCACTTTTTTAAGTGTTTATTTGTTATGCTCAAAATTAAGCTAAATTATCTCTACATCTTTCACATAAAGTTGGATAATCTGAATTTTCACCAACTGTTGTAGAGTACATCCAGCATCTTTCACATTTTTCACCATCAGCTTTTTCAACTTTTATTCCTATAGCCACTTCTTTATCTTCATTTCTTCTATTTTCATTTACAATAACTTGTGAAACTATAAATATTTCTTTTAATAAATCTTCTTTTCCTTTTATAAAATCATATTCATCATTTTCTATGAAAAGTGTAACTTTAGCTTCTAATGAAAGTCCTATTTCTTTATTTGCTCTTGCTATTTCTAATTTTTTAGCTACCTCTTCTTTTAATTTTATTAATTTAGCCCATTTTAAACTTAAAGTCTCATTTTCATATTTTGGATTTACTTTTGGATAATATTCAAGCATAACACTTTCTGGATTTTCACCATCTTTATGTGGCATATAACTCCAAATCTCTTCAGCAGTAAAACATGTCATAGGTGCTAAAATTCTAACTAAACTTGACAAGATTTCATACATTGTAGTTTGTGCTGCTCTTCTTTCAATACTATTTGGTTTTGTAGTATATAATCTATCTTTTATTATATCTAAATAAAATTGGCTCATATCAACAACACAAAATTGATTTATTGCTTGATATGCTTCATGGAATTCATAAGTATCATATGCTTTTGTACAAACAGAAACCAATTTATTTAATCTTGTTAATGCCCATTTATCAATTTCTTGTAAGTCTTCATAATCTACTGGTTTATTTACATCAAAATCTGAAATATTTCCTAAAATATATCTTGCAGTATTTCTTATTTTTCTATAAACTTCTGTTACTTGTTTTATAATATTTTTAGAAACACTAATATCTGATTTATAATCTGATGCTAAAACCCAAAGTCTTAAAACATCTGCACCAGATTCTTTTATAATTTCTTGAGGAGCTACAACATTTCCTATAGATTTAGACATTTTTCTACCTTGCTCATCAACTGTATATCCATGTGTTAAAACTTCTTTATAAGGAGCTTTGCCATGAACTGCAACAGAAGTTAAAAGTGAAGATTGAAACCAACCTCTATATTGATCTGACCCTTCTAAATACATATCTGCTGGTGGTAATCCACGTTCTACAAGAACAGATTCATGAGTAGAACCAGAATCAAACCAAACATCCATTATATCTGTTTCTTTTTTGAACTCTGTACTTCCACAAGAACATTTTGCACCTTCTGGCATTAATTCTTTTTCAGATAAATCAAACCACGCATTTGTTCCT
>CANQEX010000041.1 GCA_947596225.1 uncultured Clostridia bacterium
TCTAACAAACAAGATTTATTTAAAGTAGTTTTCTAAAACTCCCACAAGCATCGAAAACACTTGCTTGTTTCGTTTCCCACAAATTGTCGCCTTATCTTAAGTCGTGGGTTTACAAAAGTAAGACGTCACTGCAATTAGGCAGCGAATGCTAATTCTGTATTATCAGCGTTTATTATTAATTATGCCTTTTAAAGTGGCCAGGCATCTCCACTACTCGCTATCTATACTTCTAGATTACTGTCGAAACCAAATACATCCCCATAAAAATTTATACATATATATTATACTACCCTTTTTTTATGTTTTCAACTATATATTAGTTCAATTTTATTGATTTTTTATTTTTTTTAACATATAATAATAAAATAAAAATATTAATATATTTTTATTTTTATTTCGCATTAGAGGTTTAATCTATGAAAAAAATTATTTTTAAAGGCTGTGGAACAGCCATTGTGACTCCATTTGATGAAAATGGTGTAAATTTTAAAGAATTTGAAAAATTAATAGAATTTCAAATTGCTAACAAAGTTGATAGTATTATTGTTTGTGGAACAACAGGAGAATCTTCTACAATGACAGTTGAAGAGAGAAAACAAACTATAAAGTTCGCTGTAGATGTAGTTAAAAATCGTATTCCTGTTATTGCAGGAACTGGTGGAAATTGTACTTCACAAGTTATAGAGTTTACTAAATGGGCTGAAAGTATTGGAGTTGATGGTGCTTTAATAGTTACACCATACTACAATAAAACTACTCAAGAAGGTTTAGTAATACATTATAAAGCAATAGCAAAAGAAACAAAATTACCAATAATTTTATATAGTGTACCTAGTAGAACTGGAGTTAATATTTCTCCAGCTACATGTAAAAAATTATCAGAAATAGAAAATATAGTTGCAATTAAAGAAGCAAGTGGAAATCTTTCTCAAATTGCTGAAATTGCTAATTTATGTGGAGATAAATTACATATTTATTCAGGGAATGATGATCAAATAACCCCTATTTTATCTGTTGGTGGAATTGGAGTGATTTCTGTTCTTTCTAATATTCTCCCTGAATTTACTCATAATTTAGTAATGAATTTCTTAAAAGGAAATATTCAAGCATCTATTAATGCTCAAATAAAAGCAATTCCTTTGGTAAAATCTTTATTTTGCGAAGTTAACCCTATTCCAGTAAAATCAGCATTAAATATGCTTGGATATAATGTTGGAATTCCACGTTTACCTCTTATTGAAATGAGTGAAAATGGAAAAGAAATCCTAAAAAAGGAATTATTCTCATTTGATTTACTAAAATAATATGCTAAAATTAAGTTAACAATTTTTAATTAAAAGGAGTTTTTTGTGAATATTACAAATGAAAGCAATACTAGTTTAACAGTTTCAGCACCTAGTATAATGGAATTTAAATCTATAATTAAAGATATTACAACAAATTCTAATGTTCTTGCATTAAAAGAAAGATCTCAACATTCTAATAATTCTAGATTTTATCATTGTTTATGTGTATCATATTACACATACTTAGTTTGTAAAAAATTAAATTTAGATTATATCTCTGCTACTAGAGGTGCTATGCTTCATGATTTTTACTTCTATGATTGGAGAGATAAAAAAGTAGAAGGTCAAAAAAGATTTCATGCATTTAGGCATCCTAGAATTGCTTTAAATAATGCTAATGATTTATTTGAACTAAATGATGTTGAAAAAGATATTATTTTAAAACACATGTGGCCTCTAACCTTTTCTTTACCATCTTACAGAGAATCTTATATTGTAACACTAGTTGACAAATATTGTGCTACTCATGAAGTATTGAAATCATTAAGAAAAAAATTTAAAAATTTATAGATTTAAAAAATCTAAATATATAAAAAAGGAAGGTAATTATGGTAAAAGTTTTAATTAATGGTTGTAATGGAAAAATGGGGCAAGAACTTGCACAAGCTATAAATCTTACTCCAGATATAGAAGTATTATGTGGATTCGATAGAATAGATACTGGTGATAATAACTTTCCTGTATTCACAAATATAAATTCAATTGATTTATTGCCAGATGTAATTATAGATTTTTCAATTCCTGAAGCAACATTTAATATTCTAGAATTTGCTAAATTGAAGAAAATACCTATTGTTATTGCAACTACTGGGTTTTCTGATATTGAACTTCAAAAAATAGAAAATTATTCTAAAGAAATTCCAATTTTTAAATCAGCTAATATGTCTTTTGAAATAAATTTAATGGCTAAATTAGTTAGTGAACTTGCAAAAAAATTATCTGATTCTGATATTGAAATAATCGAAACACATCATAATAGAAAAATTGATAGTCCAAGTGGTACTGCTATTATTCTTGCTGATAGTATAAATAATGCTTTAAATAATGAAATGACTTATGAATATGATAGACATTCTAAACATACAAAAAGAGATAAAAAAGAAATTGGTATTCATTCTATTAGAGGTGGTACTGAAGCTGGAAAACATAGTGTAATTTTCTTTGGAAATAACGAAAGCCTTGAAATAACTCATAATGTTACTTCAAGATCTGTATTTGCAAATGGAGCTATAAAAGCAGCATTTTTCATTATTCATAAAGATAACGGATTATATAATATGAATGATATGTTTTAAAATAAGGCTATACAAACCGTATAGCCTTATTTTTTTATTCAATGCTTCATTTAAAAATTTAATATTCTATAAACATCACTCCTTTTTTCTAATCATAAGTTTTTCAAAATAATAAAAGAAATTTTCAGAGTTTGACAAGATATAAAATTAGTGTCAAATGAAATTTTAGAATAAAAAAAGGCATAAATAAATATTGTAAATAAATCAATATTTATTTTGCCCCATATATTTTCTTTTTTTAAACTTGAAATTTAAAAGAATAAAATTATTTTTGAAATTCGATTAGAATAATTATATTATAATACTTTTTTATTAAAAATCAAGTTTTTGTATCTATTTTTCTATTATATCTTTTAAATTTTTTATAATGTTACCTACTTTAATATTCTTTTTCTTACTTTCTGATTCATTTTTTGTTGCAAAAGCAATTAATATTCCTCCTACTAATAATAAATAAATCCACCAAGGAACACTAAACCAAAATTTTCTAGTTAATAAAATAGCATTTCCTAAAATTGTAAACAAACTTGTTATAAATATTACACCATACTTTTTTACATAACTAAACATTAACAATGCAACTAAAAATAAAACAAAAATCATTCCATCTTTTTCATTTACATACATTAATAATGTATATAAATATATTAATATAAATGTAATATATTCAATAGTATCTAAATTATTTTTTTCTTTTACATATTTTGTTACAATGTTTTTTAATATAGCAATCGCAAAAATCACTATTCCTACACTTTGAAAAGCTATATAATTATATATTAAATCATTATTTATTTGTAAATAAATTAATAATATTCCTAAATAACTAAGAAATTTAAAAATATCTTTATATTCATCTTTTTCCATAAAGTATAAATTAGAAAATGACCATATAAAAAAGAATATTTCTTTTACATATATATTATTAAAATAAGATAATGTAATATATAAATATAACCCTGAAAGAATAGTATCTATTGATATTTTCTTTTTATACATAGATATAAAATTAAAAGCAATTGTAGATAATAATAATAAAATTATGTCTACTTCTCTTTCAAATGAGCTGAACCTTATAGATAAAAGTAAACCAATTGCAGGAATACTTCTTAAAGCTTGTGGCTCTTCATTTTTTATATTATTATAAATTAAATATACAGAATAAATTAAAGCAATAATTCCACTTTCTACAGCATCAAACATTATTAAACAAATATATGATAAAACTTGTAATATTACATTAAATATTGTACTTGCAGAATCTTGTAAACTTTTATTTTTAGTTTCTATAAATAATATTATAGAACTTATAATCGCTGGTATAAATAATATTAAGTCTATAGACAATTCTAAAAAGTTGATACCTGCAATCAATATAAAACCACTAGTTATATAAGACAAATATTTGAATATAACATTATTTCTATTTTTTATAAAACTATAAGCATAAACTAATTCTAATAATATAAAATATACAACATCATTGTGAAAATCAGACTCACTAAAATAAGCATTTACATATGTTATTAATATAAATATATGTGATATTATAAAAAAGCCTTTTCTCAATAATTTAAAATCTTCATTTCTAATTAATTCACCAATTATAAATATAAGTATAGATGATATTATATAAAAATGATAACTAGCATCAATTTCATAGAATATTTCACAAATAGTAAATACTAAAAAGGTTGGTATTAAATACCCCAATATTTCTTTTGCACTTTGCTTTGATTTAATAAATGTAATAAGCATAATTACTGTTTGTATAATAAGAACTATATATGCTTGAATAAATGTATTAGTATTTCTAATTTCAAAATAAGTTAATCCTAAACTTATTAGAGCAATTATTATTGATGATTTTGATAAGTCTTTATCTTTCTTATTTTTTAATATAAATTGTTCTATTGATAAAACACAAATTATATACATAATTGAAATAATTATTTTAATATTTACATTAATATTTATATCATAAATTTTAGTAAAATATATTCCTAGTGTATATAATGATATATTGAAAAAATATGCATTTAGAACAGATTTATCGTTTTTTATTCTTAATAATAATAAATTAATGGCAAGCACTGGTAATAATACAATTATATAGTTTGATGAATTAAAAATGTTAAATAATGCTACAATTCCTACAATATAAGGAATCCCTTTATAAAAATATTCTAGTATTTCTGCGCCTTCTATTTTCTTTGAAAAATTTATAAGTAAAATATTATATAATAATAAAATAATTGAAATAAATAAAATATTATTTGCAAATATTAAACAAAATAATATAATAGCAAAAATTTGAGTAAGTATACTAGCATATAATAAACTTAATTCTTTTCTATTTAAATAACTTAAATAATATATACTAGAACTTATAACCATTACTAAAGTTAGATATGTATATTTTCCTTCACCATATATTGAAAAATAACTTCCCAATAATCCAAAAACAGAACAAGCTATTAAACCTATTGGAATATATGCCATTGCGATATAGTAAAATGTATTGCTAGTTTTTTTCAATTCAAATTTTTTCTCTGCAATTTTACTAATTTGTAAAAACACAACTACTAACAATCCAATAACAACTATTTTAAAAATATTAGATATAGAATTCCAAGTAGACATTAAAAATACTATTGCAGATAAAACAATTAATATGGCTCCTGTTATAAGAATATTTGTATTTTTCTTTTCCATATCATTTTTTTGCTTTTCTTCATTAGATATAGAAACTTCTACTTCTTGTTTTATTTGAGTAGTTTGTTGTTTTTCTGGTTGAGAAACTAAATTATTTGTTTCATTATTATTTATGCTATTTAGCTGTTTCTTTAAATTCTCATTTTCTTCTCTTAATTTTTTTATCGTTTTACTTACACTATATGCATACATAATAAATATAATTGCTATAATAGCAGCCATAAAGAAATTCCTCCTTTTTTATTTTTTTCTTCTTATAATCCAATTTTTATCTGCTTTTGTAGGAATTTTCAAAATAACTTTTTGCTCTAATTTACCTGGATTTACAGTTTGTATTTCTTCGTTTGTTTCATCATTCCATAAATTTTCTATTTTAAATTCTAAAGCTTCTATTTTTCCTGGTATAATTAATTCTAAAACATCACCAACACTTAATTTATTTCTTATTTCAATTAATGTTCTTCCATCTTCAAGTTCTTTAATTACTTTTCCACCAAATTCATAATTTTGATTATATTGTCTTCCTGAATAATCTTGAAAATCTTTATTATTTCTATCATTAAAATAAAATGTTGTAAGCCCTCTTGTTTTAGTTTTTTCAAGTTCATTTATATATTTGTCTGCATTAAAATTACTCTTATCTTTCATATAATCATCTATAGCATTTCTATAAGCATTTATAACTGTAGCAAGATAATACTCTGTTTTTAATCTACCTTCTATTTTTATACTATTTATTCCCATTTCTATAATATCTGGAATTTCTCTAATTAAACATAAATCTTTTGATGAAAAAATATATGTTCCTTTTTCATCAGTTTCAACAGGCATTAAATTTCCTGGATTATTAGTTTCTTCTACATAAACATTATAAGCCCATCTACAACTTTGTGAACAATCACCTAAATTTCCACTTCTACCTGATAAAAATTCACTTAAAAAACATCTTCCTGAATATCCAAAACATAATGCACCATGTGCAAATATTTCTATATCTAAATCTTTCGGCTTATTTTTCATAATTTCTTTTATTTGCTCTTTGTTTAATTCTCTACCAAGTATTACTCTATTAGCCCCATTTCTATACCAAAAATTACAAGAATGATAACTAACTGTATTTGCTTGTGTACTAATATGAATTTCTGTATCAGGTGCATATTTTTTAACAATATCTAAAACTCCACCATCTGAAACAATTATTGCATCAACCTTTAACCTATTTAATTCTATAGCTTGTTTTTTTATTTCTTCATATGTATCATCCCAAGCATAAATATTAATAGCTACATGAACTTTTTTTCCTATACTATGTGCATAATTAATTGTTTTTTCAAGCTCATCATTATCTAGTTCAGATCTTGATCTTAATGATAATTTTGGTGTGCCACAATATATTGCATCTGCTCCATATAAAAATGCAATTTTTGCCTTTTCAAAAGACCCCGCTGGAGCTAATAATTCTATTTTTTTCATACTATCCCCTTTTAATAAAATTCCATTATAGTATAACAAAAAATTCACTTTTTTTCAATATTTACTATTTCATATTTATTTCCATTTTTTTCTATAAATTTAATTAAATCATCATAATCAATAGTTACTGTAGTTGATAAAGAATTCGCTGAAAAATTAATATTTTTTTTATCTTTTAATTCAGAATCTATCAATATTTGAACAATATTTTCTTTATCATATATAATACCAAATGGTCCTACATCTCCAAATTCTAAATTAAGTATTTGTTTTAACTCATCTTTTGAAGCAAAAGTAATTTCCTTTAAATCAGCTTTTTTATCTTCTTGCATAATAAATAAATAATATTTTTTCTTGTCTTTACTTTTTAAAAATAAGTTTTTTGTGGGAACTCCCGGTATATTTAATTTAGCATTTTTTACATCTTCTACAGTATATACTGGTTCATGTTCATAAATATTAAATTTTATTTCATTTCTTTTTAAAAAATCAAATAAATATTTTTCCTTTTCACACATTTAAATTTTCTCCTTTTTTAATCTTGTTTTAACAATTTCAATATGTTTTTTCACCTGTATTGGAGAAGGACCACCTTCAATATTTCTATTAACAACACAATTAATTAAATCTATAGAATTATAAATATCTTCATCAAAATTACAATTTTTTTGTTTATATTCATTGATTGTTAAATTTTCCAGATTTTTGTTATTTTCTATGCAATAAGCAATAATTTCACCTGTTATTTTATAGGCTTCTCTAAAAGGAATTCCTTTTCTTACTAGATAATCTGCACAATCTGTTGCATTAATAAAACCTTTTAATGCTGCATTTTTCATATTTTCTTTATTAACCTTAAATGTCTTTACCATTGGTAATAAAGTATCTAAACACATTTTTACAGTATCAATACTATCAAATATAGACTCTTTATCTTCTTGCATATCTTTATTATAAGCAAGTGGCAATCCCTTCATCATAGTAAGTAAATTCATTAAATTACCATATGTTCTGCCAGTTTTTCCTCTTACTAATTCAGTTATATCAGGATTTTTCTTTTGTGGCATTATAGAAGAACCAGTAGCAAATGAATCATCTAATTCAATAAACTTAAATTCCCAAGAACACCATAGAATAATTTCTTCACTAAATCTTGATAAATGCATCATTATAACAGAAATATCAAAAGCAAATTCTATTACAAAATCTCTATCAGATACTCCATCTAAACTGTTTTTAGTAATATCATCAAAATTTAATTCTTCTTTTACATATTCTCTATCAATATTATAAGTTGTACCTGCTAATGCACAATTTCCTAAAGGTAATATATTTGTTCTTTTAAAAGTATCTTCTAATCTACTAATATCTCTTAAAAACATTTCAACATAAGCCATTAAATGATGTGCAAATGTTATTGGCTGTGCTCTTTGAAGATGTGTATATCCTGGCATTACTGTATCTAAATTTTCTTCTGCTTTTTCTATTATAACATTTATTAACTTTTTTAATAATATAATTACATTATTAATTTCTTCTTTTAAATACATTCTAATATCTAATGACACTTGATCATTTCTACTTCTAGCTGTATGAAGTTTTTTACCAATACTTCCTAATCTTTTAGTTAATTCACTTTCTATAAACATATGAATATCTTCTGCTTCAAAATCTATTTTTAAAATATTATTTTCAAGTTCATTAAGTATTTTTAATAATTCTTCTACTATACTATTTGCATCATCTTTACTTATAATTTTTTGTTTTGCTAACATTTTCGTATGTGCGATACTACCCAAAATATCTTGCTTATATAATCTATTATCAAAAGAAATAGATGAATTAAAATCATTAGTTTTTGCATCTAGTTCTTTTTTAAATCTTCCTTCCCATAATGCCACTTTTTATCACCTCTATTATTTTAAATTATTCATTTTTGCTCTAACTTTTGTTGGTAATCCATATAAATTAATAAAACCTTGTGCATCTTCTTGATTAAAATCATCATCTTCTCCAAAAGATGCTGTCTGCTCTGAATATAAAGAATATGGACTAGATATTCCAGAATTTATAATATTTCCTTTATATAATTTTAATTTTACTGTACCTGTTACATTTTCTTGTGTCTTATCTATAAATGCAGATAAAGATTCTCTTAGCACAGAAAACCATTGTGCATTATATAATAATTCTCCAAACTTATTTGATACAATTTTTTTAAAATGTGAGGTTTCTTTATCTAAACATATTGTTTCTAATAATTCATGAGCTTTATATATTATAGTTCCTCCAGGTGTTTCATAAACTCCTCTTGATTTCATACCAACAAGTCTATTTTCAACCATATCTATTATTCCAATTCCATTTTTTCCACCAATTTCATTAAGCTTTAAAATTAAATCTAATACAGACATTTTTTTACCATTTAAAGAAACTGGTATTCCTTTTTCAAAGTCTATAACAATTTGTTCTTCTTTATCTGGTGCTTTTTGTGGAGTAACTCCCATTTCTAAAATTTTATCATATTGGGGTTCATTTTCTGGATTTTCTAAATCTAATCCTTCATGAGATAAATGCCATAAATTTTTATCTTTTGAGTAATTTGTTTCTCTATTAATCTTTAAAGGAATATTGTGTTTTTCTGCATACTCAATTTCATCTTCTCTACTTTTTAAATTCCATATTCTCCAAGGTGCGATTATATCTATATTAGGTGCAAATGCTTTAATTCCTAATTCAAATCTCACTTGATCATTACCTTTTCCTGTACAACCATGACATATTGCATCTGCATTTTCTTTTTTTGCTATTTCAACTAATTTTTGAGCAATTAATGGTCTTGAAAATGGAGTTCCTAATAGATATACATTTTCATATGTTGCTCCAGCTTTAATTGTAGGTACAATGTAATCATTAACAATTTCTTCCTTTAAATCTAGTATATAAGCTTTACTTGCACCTGTTTTAATTGCTTTTTCTTTTAATCCATCTAATTCATCTTCTCCTTGTCCAACATCTCCAGAAACAGCTATTACTTCACAGCCTTTATAATTTTCCTTTAACCATGTAATTATTACTGAGGTATCTAAACCTCCTGAATAAGCTAATACAATTTTTTTATAATTTTTCATTTTATTTTCCTCCTTAAATTTTTTTAAAATTATATTATCGATCTTCGCTTATTCCAGCCACTATAAAAATATTTTTTACATTTTGTATATTCTTTCATAATTAATACACCTCTCATTTTTTGTAAACAAAAAAAGCATCTCTAAAATCCAGAGACGCTATTAACGTGGTACCACTCTAGTTGCTTATATTTTTATTACATATAAAAACTATTGTGCACCAATTTGTTGTTAAAAAATAACACCTCTGAATTAAATCCAGAGGTGCAATTAACACGGTACCACTCTAGTTGTTTATACTTTTATAATATAAACCACTCTTTCCTGTAACGTAGGATATACGTATTGTTATACTTTTATATTCTAATTTCCAACAATCACTCATGAGTTCTCTTCACAATATCATCCATTATTAGGCTTACACCATTTCCTAACTCGCTTTAACTTCATAATACGTTACTTGCTCAATCATCGTTTTCTTTATTCTTATATTAATATAATAGCATATAATAATTAATAAGTCAAACATTTTAAAAACCTATTTTAAAAAGTTGATTTATTCATAAATATATGCTAAAATTATAAAGATACATAAAATTATATACTGAGAGAGGTTATATGGAATCAATTAATACAACTAATATACAAACTCAATATTGGGAAGTTCCAGAAATAGACTTGAATTTAAGACATTATTCAGGTCATCCTTCTGATGTAATAAAAATAATAAAAACTAGTATAGAGCAATATTTAAGTAATCCTGAAGTTCCATTAGATAAAAGGCAAATTTATTCTGCTATATACCATTCATTAACTTATTATAAAAATATTTCTTACTTACCAGGAGCAGATTTTGAAACAGGTGAAACCTTTTTATCTAATTGTATTAACTCATTTAACAATGATTATGATTATTTAGCTCAAAAATATAACTCTACTAATCCTTTAATTTCACCTGTTATAAATTATAGTGGTAGAATAAAATCTCCACTTAGCTTTTTAGAGAAAGTAAGAGAAAAAATCACAAATTATTTAAAAGAAGGTAGAGATTTAGGTTACTTTAATGAGAGTTTAAGAGATTTAATAGGAATAAGATGTATTATTGATCCACCAGAGCATATAAAAGCTCAAGGAAAAGAAGCTGAAAGCGATTTTCTGTATACAGTATTTTATGATTTAATGTCTAAAAGAGGAATATTACAAGAAAATCCAGAATCAGATATTTATAAATTTATACCTGTAAATACTAGATTCCATCCTCATAAATCAGAAGAAATAAAAAGCAGAATAGAAAGAGAAGGTTTTTGCAAAGAAATTTCATCTATATCTAATCATATATTTATACCACAAAATAGACCTGAAGAAATTAATAATCCTATTGTTGACTCTGTCCTTAAGGATTATAATTTGTATCCAAAAAAATCTGGATACCAAAGTTTGCATACCTGCATTATACCTTCATTTTCTAAAAACATCGAGCCTATGCCTATTCCTAGTTATATCATTCCTACAAAAAGTAACAAATATTATTTTGAATATCAATTTAGGTTATTAGACCAAGATAATTTTGCTGAATATGGATTTGCCTCACATAATTCTACTTATAAACCTAGTGGACCTTATCATAGATTATGTGTACCATTCTATATTGCATTTGATTCATTAGAAGATTACACAGAAGATTTATATGAACCAAAAAGGCAAAAAACAAATTCAAAACCTTATAAAAATAAACTAAGACTTAGAAATTTTGGTGAATCTTATAAAAAATTTTATGGAAATTCTTTTGAATCATTTTTTGGAATTTCATTTAAAAAATTTAGAGATGTTTTTACTTTTCAGGAAAGAAATGATATATTAGCTAGAAAGAAAGTTGTTGTATATGATGAAACAAAAGATTTATATAAAGCTGTAGATAATACACCTGATAGTCAATCACCAATAATTTTAAGTTTGACTTCAAATGAAATACAAAAATTAAAAGAAATTTTATCATCTGATAATATTGAAAAATTTTCAGAATTTCTAGATAATCATTATTTAAAAGATGCAATTATTGAGGTATTAGACGATTCATCAGAAGCTTCTAATTCACCAAACATACCTGCAATTAAACTTTATAGCTTCCATGAATTAAAAGAAGAAATACAAAAAGGCAATATTCCACCAACTGAAAGAAATCTAGATGATGATTAAAAGGTCTTAAAGTGAATTATCTAATTCACCTTAAGACCTTCTTTTATTTTATTTGATTGTTCAAATATATTTCTCCCTCTTTTTTATTTAAAATTTTTAAATTTATATTTTCCTTTTCTAATTCTTTTAAAATACACATTGTTTCATCTTCTGAATCTAAATCAATAATTACTAAATTATTATAAAAATTTCTTCCAAATGACAGTTCTCTAATATAATTTTCTATTCCATCTTCAACATTTTTAACAGTTACTATTAATTTAACATTTTCTTCTATTTTTTTATATGTACTATTTCTAACAATTTCTTGTATCATAACTAAAATTCCATAAATAGCAAAACACCAAATAATACCATAAATGATAATTTCAATCATAATTTTACTCCTTTCATATATTATGATATATTTTATGTTTATTATGTTATTTATGTGAAGTAATAAAAAAAGAACTTAGAAAATATTATCTAAGTTCGTTATTTTATCTAAACTAATAATAAAATTGCTTGATCTGCATTGTCACCACGTCTTGCTTCCATTTTTAAAATTCTAGTATATCCACCATTTCTACCTTCATATTTTGGAGCTAATTCATTAAATAATTTATCAATTAAATCAACACCTTTAACTTTGTTAACTTTTTTCATTATTTTTCTTCTAGCATTTAATCTTGAAGGTAAATCTTTTTGTCTTTTTTCTGTTTTTTCTTCTTTTACAACTTTTAAATATTCTTTACCATTTTTGCTAGTTACTTTTTCAGTAACCTTTTTTCCTTTACTATCTAATTTTGCTTTTTTTACTTTAACTTCTACTTCTTCAAAATTTTTATATTCTTTTACTGCTAATGCTATAACACTATCAACTATAGCTTTTACTTCTTTAGCTCTAGCTTCTGTAGTAACTAATTTTCCATTTAATAGAAAATCAGTTGTTTGAGTTTTTAGCATTGCTAATCTTTGATCAGTTGGTTTTCCTAGTTTTCTTGTTCCTGCCACTTTACTTTCCACCTTCCTTAAAAATTATTCTTCTGATGTAAAGTTTAATCCTAAAGCAATCAATTTATTTGTAACTTCATCTAATGATTTCTTTCCAAGATTTCTAACTTTCATCATATCCTCTTGAGATTTATTTGCTAAATCTTCAACTGTAGCAATACCTGCCCTTTTTAAACAGTTATATGATCTAACAGAAAGTTCTAATTCCTCTATAGGCATTTCTAAAACTTTCTCTTTCTTTGATTCTTCTTTTTCAACCATAACTTGAGTATTTTTTGCTGTTTCTGATAAATCTATAAATAATTCTAAATGTCCTGTCATTACTTTTGCTGCTAAACTCAAAGCTTCAAATGGTTTTAAACTACCGTCTGTCCAAACTTCAATTGTTAATTTATCATAATCTACCATTTGACCAACTCTAGTATTTTCAACAGAGTAATTTACTTTTTTAACTGGAGTAAATATAGAATCTATTGCCAATACATCTATTGCATTATTATCTTTTTTATTTTTTTCTGCAACATTATATCCTCTACCTCTATTTACTGTCATTTCCATGTGTAAATCAGCATTACTAGATGTAGTTGCTATATGTAGTTCTGGATTTAATATTTCTACTGTTCCGTCTGTTACTATGTCTCCTGCCTTAATTTCTCCGGCACCTTTAAAATCTATTCTTATTATTTTTTCTTCATTATCAAAAACTTTAAGTCTTACACTTTTTAAATTAACAATTAACTCAGGAACGTCTTCTACAACACCTGGTACTGTAGAAAATTCATGTACCACGCCATTTATTTTTACACTTGTTATTGCAGCTCCTGGCAATGAAGATAACAAAATTCTTCTTAAAGAATTTCCTATTGTCATTCCATAACCACGCTCTAATGGTTCACATATGAATTTTGCATAATTCCT
>CANQEX010000042.1 GCA_947596225.1 uncultured Clostridia bacterium
GTCTTTTACCCTTCCACCTCTAATAAGTACAACACTATGCTCTTGTAAATTGTGTCCTACTCCTGGAATGTAAGATGTTACTTCAAAACCATTTGAAAGTTTAACTCTGGCAACTTTTCTTAAAGCTGAGTTTGGCTTTTTAGGTGTAACTGTTTTTACAACTGTACAAACACCTCTTTTTTGTGGTGCTCTATTATCAGTTTGAATTTTTTTCCTAGAGTTAAAACCTTTTTGAAGAGCAGGAGCTGTTGACTTCTTTGTTGAAGTTTTTCTTCCTTTTCTTACTAATTGATTAATTGTTGGCATTCTTCTTTTTTCACCTCTTTCCTTTTAAACAAAAATAATACGCTAAAATATAGGTTTCCCTAACAAATAGCGTATCTATTTTATCATCTTTGTATTTTAATGTCAATACTTTCTAATTTTTATTTTTTACTTATTTCCCTAATATTTCAACAATTTTTGTATTGATCTATCTGCCAATTTTTGATATCTAACTTTTTTATCTTTATGTTTTTCTTCTAACTGTGGAAGTATAGCAAAATTAGCATTCATTGGTTGAAAATTATAATTATCTGTTGAAATATATTTTGCTAAAGCTCCTATAACAGTTTCTTCTGAAAATACTTTTTTTGTTTTTTCATATTCAGTTTCTACAAATTCTTTATTATTTTCATAAATTTTATATAGTATTGAAGCATTTATACCTGCTACTAATCCAGAAGATATAGATTCAACATATCCTTCTACACCAGTTATCTGTCCAGCAAAATATATATTTATGTTTTTTTTCATATTATAAGTATTATCTAATATTTGTGTAGAATTAATATATGTGTTTCTGTGCATAACACCATATTTTATAAAATTAGCATTTTCTAAACCTGGTATCATCGAAAATACTCTTTTTTGCTCTCCAAACTTTAAATTAGTTTGAAATCCTACTATATTATATAAGTTTCCTTCTGAATTATCTTGTCTTAATTGTATAATAGCATATGGTCTTTTTCCTGTTCTTGGATCTGTAAAACCTACAGGTTTTAATGGTCCAAATCTTAATGTATCAATTCCTCTTTTGGCCATTATTTCTATTGGCATACAACCCTCAAAAATCTCTCTTTTTTCAAAATTATGTAATTGAGCAACTTCTGCATTAACAAGTTGTTCATAAAAATTCTCATATTCTTCTTTATTCATTGGAAGATTTATATAACTTCCAGAATTAATATTTACTCTTTTCTTCCATTCATCAACTGCTTCTTCTTTTTTTCTTTCTTGACTATATCTATCCCCATAAAATCCAATATTCATGTCTATTGAATTCTTATCTATAATTGGAGCAGCAGCATCATAAAAAAATAATTTATCTTTTCCTGTTATATTAGATATTTCATTAGATAATTTCTCTGATGTAAGTGGTCCTGTTGCAATAATAACTATTTTATCTTCAGGAATTTTAGTTATTTCTTCTCTTATTAATTCTATATACGGATTTTCTTCTATCTCCTTTGTAACTTTTTCAGCAAATTTTTCTCTATCAACAGCTAAAGCCTGTCCTGCTGGTATTTTAACAGAATCAGCAATTCTAATTAATTCACTTCCAAGCATTCTCAATTCTTCTTTAAGTAAACCACAAGCATTAGTTATATTGTTTGATTTAAAAGAATTACTACAAACAATTTCAGCTAAATTTTGATTCGTATGTGCATCTGAAAATTTGACTGGTTTCATTTCATATAGTTTTACTTTTATTTTATTTTTTGCAATTTGAAGGGCTGCCTCTGATCCAGCAAGCCCTCCTCCTATTACTATTATTTCTTTCATTATTTCACCATTTATTATAAATTTATTTCTTCTTTGTTGCTTTTTTCTTTTTCGTTGTTTTTCTAGATAATTTCTTATTATCATTTTCATATAATTTTAAATCAGCATCATTTGTTGGAACAAATTTTTCACCTTTTTTTGGTTTATTCCATGATATATAATAACAACCTTCACCAATTCCAGTATTATTTTCACAAATATAATAATTACGTCTTTTTTTAGTTTTTCTAATTTGAACAACACCACCACATACTGGACAAGGTACATCTACTGTTTCTATAATTGGTTTAGCATTCTGACATTCTGGATAGCCAGGACATGCTAAAAATCTTCCATATCTTCCATATTTATAAACCATCATTCTACCACACTTCTCACATGGTATATCTGATTCTTCATATTGTAAAGTAACATGCTCTAATTCTTTTTCTACTTTTTCTACTATTTTTTCAAAAGGTTCATAAAATTCTCCTATTACTTTTTTCCATTTTTCATTACCTTCTGCAATCTTATCAAATTCTTCTTCCATTTTAGCTGTAAACTCTACATTTATAATATCACCAAAATTTTCTATAAGTAATTTATTTACAACTTTTCCTAAATCGGTTGGAATTAGTTGTTTTTGAATTTTTTCTATATATCTTCTTGTTAAAATTGTAGTAATAGTTGGTGCATAAGTACTAGGTCTTCCAATTCCTTTTTCCTCTAAAGTTTTTACTAAACTTGCTTCAGTATATCTTGGAGGTGGTTCTGTAAAACTTTGTTTTGCATCTATCTTTTCTTTTTTTACTTCTTCTCCAACTTCAAGTTCAGGTATTTTTTCAAACTCTTCTTTTTCTTCATTTTCAACATATAATGTCATATAACCTTTAAATTTCAATGTTTGGCCATTTGCTTTAAAATTATATTCATTTCCATCTATTGATACAGAAACTGTATCATATATAGCTGAAGCCATTTGACTTGCCATAAATCTATTATATATTAATCTATATAATTTATATTGATCTGCACTTAAACTATTTTTTATAATATCTGGTGATAATTCAACATGAGCTGGTCTTATTGCTTCATGAGCATCTTGTGCTTCAGATTTAGTTTTAAAAAATCTATTTTCATAATATTTTTCGCCATATGTTCCTACTATATAATCTTTAGCTGCACTTCTTGCTTCATTAGAAATTCTAGTAGAATCTGTTCTCATATATGTTATTAAACCTGTAACTCCATATTCTGGTAATTTTATACCTTCATATAAAGTTTGAGCCACTGACATTGTTTTCTTAATAGCAAAATTTAACTTTCTAGAAGCATCTTGTTGAAGTGTACTTGTAGTAAAAGGTGGTGCTGGATTTCTTTTTCTTTCTCCTTTTTTTACATCTACAACTTTATATTTAGCATTTTCTAAATCTTGTAAAACTTTATCTACCTCTTCTTTAGAATGTAGTTCTATTTTTTTACCATCTTTACCTATAAATTTACAATCAAATTTTGTTTTCGTTTTTTTATCTGAAACTTGTAAATTTATATTCCAATATTCTTCTGGAATAAATTTTTCTATTTCATCTTCTCTATCACAAATCAATTTTACTGCAACAGATTGAACTCTACCTGCTGATAAACCTCTTTTAACTTTTTTCCACAATACTGGACTAATTTTATAACCAACAATTCTATCTAATACACGTCTAGCTTGTTGTGCATCTGTTAAGTTTAAATCTATTTTTCTTGGATTATTTATACCCTTTTTTACAGCATCTTTTGTTATTTCATTAAATGTAACTCTGCAAATGCTATCTGGATCTATTCCTAATATATAGGCTAAATGCCAAGCTATAGCTTCCCCTTCACGATCAGGGTCAGTTGCAAGATAAACTTTTTTAGCATCTTTTGCATCTTTTTTTAATGAATTTATTAAACTTGCTTTTCCACGTATATTTATATATTCTGGTTCAAAATTATTTTCTATATTAATTCCAAGCTTTGATTTTGGTAAATCTCTTATATGCCCCATTGAAGCAACTACTTTACTTTTTCCACCTAAAAATTTTTTAATTGTATTTGCTTTTGCAGGTGATTCAACAATAACTAATTTATCAATCATTTAATTTTCTCCTATTTTTTTATTACTATGTAATTTTAAATCATTATTATATAATTTGCAAGTAAAAATTAAAAGTATAGTTAATCTATACTTTTATCTTTCAACAAAATCTACTGTTTCTTTTGGCTTTGAATTATTTATTTCTGTTAGAACTTGACCTATTGTAGAAATTTTATTATTTATTTTATCAATTTTCTCTGGAGTAATATCTCTAGTTTGAGTTTTTGCATTTAAATTTTTTAATACTAATTTTGCAACTTCTGGTTCACTTTCAACCATTTTTTTAATTCCATCTGAATCTTTTGATCTTAATAATCTATTTATTTCTCTTTCAAATTGTAAAGCCTGAACTTTTCTATTGTAGTTTTCTGCACTATCTCTAAATGTTAATCCTTCTTGCATATATGTTTCTCTATCTATTTCTCTTCTAGCTACTTTTTCATTATATTCTGCAAATTTACTTATAGTCATATTAGCAATTTCTGGATTGACTTCACTCCATGCCTGTTGAAATTCTTCTTGAAGTTTTTGTGCATCAAAAATACTATTACCTTGTCCATCTGTAGTAAAACAATCCATATTATAATTATCTGCAAGCTTTGATAATGTTTCATTACTTATTTCATCATTTATTGCAGAAAGTCTCATCATCTTAAACAATAATTCCCTATGTTGTTCTGGTGAAAAATCATTATTTGTATTTGGTAAGTTTGCTATTTTATCCATTACATTAGCCATCTTAGTTGCTTCTGTATCACCACTTTGAGCTTCTTTATATTTAAAATTAACTTTTTGTTGTAATTTTAAATCAAATATTTTATTAAGAGCAAAATCTTTGCTAACTACTGCAACTGTTCCTCCAATTACAACAGCTGTAGCTAAACCTGAATTTTGACTCCTTATACTATTATTCTTTTGTTCCTCTAGTACTTGCTCTTGAGATATAACATCTGCCATTTCTTTAATATTTGATAAATCACCTTTATTTTCAATTAATTTTGTTAAAGATGATATTGAACGAGATATTACAGCACCTCTATCTATTTCAGCAAATGAGGCATTACTTAATATAACTTGATATGCCTCAAAAATATTTGATTTTGTTTCTTGTATATCTTTATTTGTAATTTTTTCACCATTTATTATTCTTTGCTTTAAAATTTCTTGTGCTATTTCTGATAAACTACCTGCATATTGTCCACAATCAATAAAATCGTTTTCTTCCATAATATACTCCTTTTAATTAAACATTTTCACTATTTCATTATATATTTTTTCTTCTACCCTTGATGGAGCTATTGCACTAGCTCTTTTTCCCATTTCAATACATTCTCTTTTGTCTTCTATTATTTCATCTATTTCTTTAGAAAGATTTTCACCATTTACTTCATTATTTAATATAATTTTAGCAGCACCAATTTTCTTTAATACTAAAGCATTATCTTCTTGTCTATTTGCAGATACAGAAGGAAGTGGTATAAATATTGCTGGTTTTCCTACTATTGAAATTTCTGTAATTGTCATTGCTCCACTTCTACAAACTAATAAATCTGATATATTCATCAATTCTTCCATATTATATATATAAGGAAGAATTTTTACATTTTTTAAACTATTTATATAAATATTTGATTTTTCAAAATTTTCTTTTACAATATCAAACTGTTTCGTTCCTGTTGCCCAAATAATTTGATATTTTTCATTTTTCTTATTTTTTATTAATTCTATAAGTGCTTCATTAATTTTTTGAGCACCTTGACTTCCACCAAAAACCAATACAATTGGTAAATTATTTTTTATTCCTAATTCACTTAAAATTTGCTCTTTTCTCTCTTTTGTTATATCTATTTTTTTTATTTTAGTAGGAGTTCCTGTTACAACAACATCTTTACAACCACTTAATTTGTTTTTGGTTTCTTCAAAACCTACTAAAATTTTATCTACTTTTTTGGAAAATAATTTAACAGTTTTTCCTGGATATGCATTACTTTCATGAAGTAATGTAGGTATTTTTCTTTTTATTGCAACATAAAACACTGGTCCACATATATATCCACCTGTACCAATAACTAAATCTGGCTTAAATTCATCAAATATTTCTTTAACATCTTTTCTACTAGATATTGTTTTTAAAATATGTTTTAAATTTGTTATTGATAATTGTTTTTTTAACCCATATACATCAATAGTTTTTAACTCATATCCTGCTCTTGGAATTAAATCATTCTCTAATCCCCTGTTTGTTCCGATAAATAATATTTGAGAATCAGGTTCTTTTTCTTTTATTTTATTTGCAATGGCTATACCAGGATTTATATGTCCACCTGTACCAGCAGCTGAAATTATAACCCTCATTTTTAACTTCCTTAATATAAATTTGGGATAAAAAGCTTCCCATAAGCAATTTTATTTAACTATTATTACTATTCCTACTATTTCTTGAAACACTAAGTAATATTCCTACAGCCATTAAATCTGCTAACATTGCAGAACCACCATAGCTAAAAAATGGAAGTGGCATTCCTGTAACTGGAATTGTATTAGTAACAACTGCAATATTTACCAAAGCTTGTAGACCAATCATAGTAGTTACTCCTATTGCAATTAAAGTTCCAAAATTATCTTCTGCTTTTATTGCTATAACTATTCCTCTCCAAACAAATAAAGCAAATAAAGCTATTACTGCTATACAACCAACAAAACCTAATTCTTCTGCTAATACAGCAAAAATAAAATCATTATGTGGCTCTGGCAAATATAAATATTTTTGTTTACTTTTTCCAAGTCCTACGCCAAACATTCCTCCTGAACCAATAGCATATAAACTTTGATTTATTTGCCATCCAGTTCCTGTTAAATCTGACTCTATATTAAGCCATGTTTGAATTCTTCCCATTCTAAAATTATCAGAATTTGCACCTGTTAATGACATAAAGAAAAAATAACCTAATATTGCTGTGATTCCTACTCCACCAAAACACAAAAAATATCTAAGTAATGATCCAGCAACAAACATTTGAACACAAGTTATAGCTGCTATTATAAATGTTGCACTAAAATGATTTTGTAATACATATATTGAAATTCCTATTGGTATAAAAAATACTAACGGATATAAAAAACCAGATGTTATTTTTTTTATTTTACCTTTTTCTTTTATATCACTTAAAATAGCCGCATAAAATATTATAAAACCTACTTTAGCAAATTCCGAAGGTTGAAATGAAAATCCAAAAATACTTATCCATCTTTTCGCACCATTTTCTCCAATACCAATAAAACCAACTAAAACAAGTAGTGCGATTAAAACTATGTAAATTACCCACTTAAATTTTTTATAAATTCTATAATCAATTTTTGATAAGACAAATAATGCAACTAACCCTACTATTGCTAATGCACCTTGTTTTACTACATAATTATAACTAGTTCCATTCTCTGAAAGTGAAGTTGGTGTACTAGCAGACAATAACATTATTAATCCCAAACATAGTAAAGCTAATGTTATTATTAAAATTGAATAATCAAATTTTCTATTTAAAAATAAGGAAAATTTTTTTGAATTATTTTTTTTAGTCATATTGCTTTATTATTTTCTCCTTTCTAAGCATATAAATGCTTTGAAAATTCCTTTGTAATTTATACAATTAAAATTGCTATAGTTGAACTAATAAAAGTAACTAAAGAAAATACTGCTACTACTTTATTTTCTCTCCAACCACTTAATTCAAAATGATGATGTAGTGGTGACATTCTAAATAATCTTTTACCAGTTTTTCTAAAATATATAACTTGTAAAATAACAGATAAAGTTTCAATAACTGGTACTATTGCTATTAAAATCAAAATTAATGGTAATTTTAAATATATTGCCATACTTGATATAACACCACCTAAAAGTAATGAACCTGTATCTCCCATAATTACTTTTGCTTTATAAAAATTATAAATTAAGAATCCAGCACAAGAACCTACAACTATAGCGCCAAATGAAGATATATTTGAATTGCCTGTTTTCATTGCAATTATAGAAATAGCAGTAATCATTATTGCACTTACACTTCCTGCTAATCCATCTACTCCATCTGTTAAATTTACTGCATTTGTACTAGCAAGCATAACCAAAATTGTAAATGGTATATAAAGCCACATAGGTAAACTTAAATTATAATGTATAAATGGTATTATTATATCAGTATCTATATTTAAATATTTTACTAAAAACATTGTGTATATTACTGAAATAATTAATAAACCAAACATTTTAAGTTCTGGATTTAAACCTTCTGTATTTTTTAATATAACTTTTTTAAAATCATCTATAAAACCCACTATTCCAAAGCCTATACTTGCTACTGCAATAGCAATTACAGGCATTATATTTTCTCTATTAATAATACAAAATAAACTTGTTATTATAATAATAGAAATTATCATCATTATTCCACCCATAGTAGGTGTACCTTGTTTTTTTAAATGTGCTCTAGGGCCATCTAATCTTTCACTTTGCCCAACTTTTAATTTTTTCAAAATAGGTATAATAATTTTTCCTAAAATTGCAGTTAATAAAAAAGATATAATTAACCATATTATCTGTGTAATCATTATTTTTTCTCTCCTAAAATCTCTTTAACAATTTCTCTTTCATCAAAAGGATTTTTAGTACCATTTATTTCTTGATATAATTCATGACCTTTTCCAGCTAAAATAACTATATCTTTTTTGTTCATCATTTTTATTGCCTTTGTTATTGCTTCTTTTCTATTTTCAATTATTTCATATTTTCCTTTTGTTTTTGAAATTCCTTGCTCTATTTCTTTAATTATTTGATTTGGATCCTCTGTTCTTGGATTATCTGAAGTAACAATAGTATAATCTGCTAATCTACCTGAAACTTCACCCATACGTGGCCTTTTTTCTTTATCCCTATCTCCACCACAACCAAAAACACATATTACTCTTCCTTGTGTATAAGTTTTTGTTGCTTGTAAGATATTTTCTAGACTTTCAGCTGTATGAGCATAATCTATCATTATAGTTAAATCTTCTTTGTTAGGTACTAACTCATTTCTTCCAGGAACTACAATATTTTCTAAACCTTCTTTTATTTTCTCTGCATCTATTCCTAAATATATTGCAAGAGATATAGCTGCTAATGAGTTATAAACACTATATCTTCCAGGAATATTTACTTTTATTCTTTCATTTTTCATTCCAATTTTTACTTTAAAGTCAACACTTATATTTGTAATTGTTATATCTTTTGCTAATAAATCTGCTCTATTATCTACTGCATATGTTTTTATATTGCAATTTGGTGAAGCTTTTATTATTTTATTACATTTAAAATCATCACTGTTTACAAAGCCAACTGGACACATTGAAAATAATTTTAATTTTGATTCAAAATATTCATCCATATTAGCATGTTCTTTTAAACTAATATGATCTTTATATAAATTAGTAAATATACCATAATCAAAATTACAACCATCTACTCTAGATAATTTTAAACTTTGTGATGATACTTCCATAACTACATAATCAACTTTTGCTTTTGCCATTTTATAAAATAATTCTTGCAATTCTAAACTTTCTGGTGTCGTTCTATCACTATATCCCAAACATTCATCTCCTATATAATTTGCAATAGTTCCTATTAAACCAACTTTATAACCTGCTTTTTCTAAAATTGATTTTATCATATATGTTGTTGTTGTTTTTCCTTTTGTTCCAGTAACACCTATTAATTTGAAAAATCTTGATGGATTTCCAAAATAATTACATGATACTTTAGCAAGAGCTATTCTTGTATTATCTGTAATTATTACTGTAACTCCACTAGGTATTTTCATTTTTTTTAAATCTGCAGACACATCAAGCATTACTGCTGTAGCACCTTTTTCTATTGCTTCATTTACATATTCGTGTCCATCAAAATCATATCCTTTTATTGCAATAAATAAAGAATCTTGAACAACATTTTTTGAATTACATGCAACTTTTTTTATGTTAATCTCTAAATCTCCCTTAGATTTCAAATTTTCAATTCCAACTAAAAGTTTTTTTAATTCCATACAAATTTTCCTCCAAAATTTAAAAATGATACAAATTATAATAATTTCAATTTTAAATTTATTCTATGATATTATATAGTAAAAATTAGATTTTGTACAGTTGTTTTTAATTTTTATTCATTTATATATAATTATTATAGAAAAAATAAAATATTCTTTAATTTATTATACTATATTGTTTTTAACTAAAAATGGTGTTATAATACCAGACATAACTATATAAACAAACGAACTACTCAAGATCGTTTCATAGTGATTGGGAATAAAATAATTATGCGGAGGTTTCTTTATGGCAAAATATAAAATATTTTACGTTAATAATAAAAAGAAGCACAAAGAAAAGCTAGATGCTTCAACAGAAATTTTCTACAATCCAAATCGGAAAAGTATTACTGTAACATGGAGAGGAAAAAAAGTCTTAACCATTTCTGCCTTTATTGGCGATGTATTCAAAATAACATTAAATCAAAATGCTGAACCTTTAGTAGAAAAATTATATCTCCCCAAAAACAAATCAGAAATAATAATGTGGATTTTAGGTTTTTCAAATTTTTCTATAGCTAATAGTATTTCAGAATATAAAGTTCATCTAAAAGCTCAGAGAAAAATTCATAATTGGTGGGGATATAAAGAAAAAACTATCGGAACAAAAGATGATCCATACAGGTTAACTATCTGTAATATAAGTAATGCAAAAGGTTTTTACAGATTATCTGGATATGTAAAAGACAATATAAAAACAAAAAAAATTATTGAACTGTTTAACAAATTTTCAGCTGGAACTAAATACCCTAAAGATTTTGTTGAAAAGATACTTATTGACAAATTAGATTTCAGTAAAAATGATCTAAAATATATTAAATCAAGCTTTTACAAAAATTAACAGTTTCTTTCCCAATCGCTATAAAAAGCCATTTAACAAGAAATTACTTTCAAGTTAAATGGCTTTTCATTATTCATTAGGCTCTATTTCTAAATAACTAATTACTTCATTTAAAATTTTTCCAGCTACAGGTGCAGCAACAGTACCTCCTTGATGTCCTGCCCCTCCTGTTGGATTATATAAAGTTACTAAAATACAAATTTGTGGGTCATCTGTTGGTGCCACGCCAATAAAAGAGGTTACATATTTTCCTGTATTTACACCATCTTCTGAAGTTCCTGTTTTCCCACCTACATTATATCCTTGTACTCTTGCATTTTTTCCAGTTCCTTCTGATACAACAGAAGTCATCATACTTAATACTTTTTCTGCTGTATCTTCAGAAATTACTTGATTTTTATAAACAGGTTCAATGTTTTCTGTTTCACCTGTAGTAGAGTTAATTATTCTTTTTACAACTCTTGGTTTGACATATTTTCCTTTATTAGCAATAGTTGAAACCATTGTAATCATTTGAATTGGAGTAACTTCAAATCTCTGTCCAAAACTTATAGTTGCAAGTTCAACTGGTCCTACTTTATCTTCTTTTAAAAATATTGATTTTGCTTCTCCTATTAAATCAATTCCTGTTTTTTCTAAAAATCCAAATTTTTCAAGATATTCATAATATTTGCTTACACCTATTTTTTGCCCAAGTCCAATAAAAACAGGATTACATGAATTCATTAATCCCTCTCTTAAACTTTGTGAACCATGTGGCCTATAATATCTCCAACATTTTATTCTTCTTCCTGCAATTTCAATCCCACCAGTACAAACAAATGCACCTTTTTTATCAGGATCTGCAATTTTTTCTTCTATTGATGCAGAGGCAGTAACTAATTTGAATGTTGAACCAGGTTCATATGTATCTGCAATAGCTTTATTTCTCCACATTGCTTGTAAATATGTTGATTTTTGAGAACTATCAAGTTCAGGCCAAATACCTGCAAGTTCTTCATTATTAATTTGATATGGATTATTTAAATCATAATATGGATATGTTGCCATAGCTAAAATATCACCATTTTTTGGATTCATTATTATAACATTACCACCATCTGTACAAACATTTTCTATACAAGCATTTTCTAAATATTTTTCAACAATTGCTTGAATATTCATATCTATGCTCAGAATCAAATTATTTCCTTGTTTTGAATCTTCATAAGCCTCTCCTGTATCTCCAATTACATTTCCTTTAGCATCTAACATTTTACTAATACTTCCATTTTCACCAGTAAGTATATCATTATATTTTGCTTCAATTCCATCTAAACCCTGATTATCACTTCCAACAAAACCAATTATATGTGATGCTAAATTACTATAAGGATAATATCTTTTTGTATCTTCATCTATATTTATTCCTGTATACATATTATTTTCTTCCATCCAAACTCTTAGTTTATCTGTTTCTTGTTTATCTACTCTTTTTATTATTGTTTCAATAGAACTATTTTTATTAACCTTTTTTAATACTTTCTCATAATCTAATTGAAAAATATCAGTTAATGCTTTTGCAACTTTTTCTTTATTATCTTTTGAAATATTTACTGGATTTACAGTTACAGTTTCAACTGTACTACTTTGTGCTAAAATAATTTCTCCACTAGCATCATAAATCGTTCCTCTTCCCGCTGTAATACTTCTACTAACATATTGCTGATTTTCTGACTTTGTTTTCCATTTATCACCTTCAACAAATTGAATTATTGCAACTTTTATACATAATATTATCCATATAACACTTACAATACAGAGTATTAAAATTATTCTTTTTTTTGAGTCTAAATTACTTTTTGCCATTTAGTTCCTCCTCTTACTAGTAGTTAATAAAATTTTATTTATTTATTATAAAAAAAGAACAATTTTTAATATAAAAAAAATAGATTTTCATAATTTAATATTAAGAAAATCTATTTTAAAATATACTTTTAATTTTTTCTATTATAGTTTGAATTAAATTTTTACTTTCTTCAATAATAATCTCTTCTGTTCTAGGTTCTACATAGTCTTTCTTTGGAAGACTAATATATACAGTTTGCTTATTTGATAATTTCTGCATTCCCAATAATTCTTTAGCACTTTGTTCTATATGATTTAAATTTAAACTATTTTGAATATTTATTTCTAATTGATCATTTTCTTTTTGTGTATCTGTTATTTCTGTTTTTAATTTTTGTATTTGAGAAAACTTTTCACTAATTTTAGCATTTCTAAATATTACACAAAACATAATTGCAAAAAATATTACAAATTTTATAAATATTGAAAACTTTATTTTTCCATTAGCCTTCTTTTTAGTTTTAACATTTTTTTGATTATTTCTATTTGTTTTTATTTCTTGTTTTTTTACTTTACTTCTAGATTTGTTAGGATTAGTATTTTTTTTAGGTTTACTATAATCAGGCTTTATTTTCCTGGGACTAGTCTCATATTGATAAGCATACTGTCTTTGAGGCATTATATTTTCCTCCTTTCTTTTATAACTTTTCAAATATTCTTAATTTTGCACTTTTACTTCTTGAATTTTCATTTATTTCTTCATTAGATGGTAAAATTGGTTTTCTTGTTATGATTTTTCCTTTTGAAACTGCTCCACATACACAATATGGAAGTCCTGGTGGACAAGTACATTTTCCACTAGAATCTATAAAAGCATTTTTTACAGCTCTATCTTCAAGAGAATGAAATGTTAAAACACAAATTCTACCACCTGATTTTAAACAATCTATTGAATCAATAATAGTATTATATAAAGGTTTTATTTCATTATTAACTTCTATTCTTATTGCTTGAAATGTTCTTTTAGCTGGATGACCTGATATTTTTGAATTTGGAATTGATTTTTCTATTATTTCTACTAATTGCTTCGTTGTTTCTATTTGTTTAACTTTTCTATATTCACAAATATTTCTTGCAATTCTTTTAGAAAATCTTTCTTCTCCATACTCATAAATTATATTTGCTAATTGTTTTTCTGAATATTCATTTACTACTTTTTTTGCAGTTAATGTTTGAGTTTGGT
>CANQEX010000043.1 GCA_947596225.1 uncultured Clostridia bacterium
GTAGACCTACTATGTATAAGGTAACAAATAATTTTATGAAAATGTTTGGTATTACAAGCTTAGATGAATTACCAGAACTTCCAAGATATAAATTAGATGAAAATGAACAAATAGTAATAGATGAAGTTGTTGATAATGAAGAATAATAAATTAAATATCATAAAGAAAAATAAAAAGGCTTAATTTTTTATACTTAAGCCTTTTTATATAGTTAATTTTTTTATTTCTTTTATTTCATGATATAATTTTTGAATATGTTCTTTTCTTACTTCATAAGCAGATTCTAATTCTGATAATATTTGAGGCAATTTTTCAGGTTCTTCATTAGGTTTTAAAAAATATTTAGTTTCTTCAATTAAATAAGCTTTTTTATTTTCATTAGTAGTTTTTTGTATTTTGTTGTAGTATTTTTGAGCATCTTTAATTCTTTTAATTTCATCTTCAAGAAAGTTAACATAGTCAGTTCTAGCTATAATTTCATATTCAGTATCTTCTATAACAACTTTAAAAAGTGCTTTTAGAATTTTTTTATCAATTTTTCCAACTTTTAATAAAGGTTTTCCACCATCTTTTGCTGGTGTAGGCCTAGCATGCTCAATTAATATATTTAGAGCATCTATGACACCAACGTGAGATTTATATTGACGTTTTGCTGTAATTGCTTCAAATTCATCTGCTACTCTTATGATTTGAGCTTCATATGGAATTTTATCTCCCAAAACGCCATTAGGATATCCAGTTCCATCTAATCCTTCATGATGATATAAAGTACCTGCAGCATAAGGACGTAATTTTAAATCATTCATACAGGTTTTGTATCCTATAGAAGTATGAGTTTTCATTATTTCATATTCTTCATCTGTTAATCTTGAAGGCTTTTGCAAAACTGAAGGAGGTATAAATATTTTTCCAATATCATGCAAATATGCACATGTAGTGCAGTATATAGTAAATCCTTTAGATAGATTTAATTGTTCACATAATCTACAAGTTATATTTGCAACATTTTCAGAATGTCTTCTTGTAAAGGCATCTAACCCATCTAACATTTTTAATTGGTAACGTATTGATTCATCTAAATTATAAGATTTTAATGTTGTACTATTATAAAAATCAAAAACTTCTTTCATTAAATTCTCCTCGTTTGTATACTATAATTATTTTATAACTTATTATAAATTAGGTCAAGAAAATTAACAAATTGATAAAAAATAGTTACAAAAATTTTATAAACTTAAGGAAATGTATAGTTATTGAAAAAAAAATAAATAAATGATAAAATCAAAAAAGTGAATTTAAAAAGATAATAGAGGATAAAAAAATGTATTTAAAAAGATTAGAAATGTATGGATTTAAGTCTTTTGCTGATAAAACAGTATTGGAATTTATGCCAGGTTTAACAACTGTCATAGGTCCAAATGGTTCTGGAAAAAGCAATATATCAGATTGTATAAGGTGGGTTTTAGGTGAACAAAGTTTAAAGTCTTTAAGAGGTTCAAAAACTGAAGATATAATTTTTGCTGGAACTCAAAATAGAAAACCATTAGGATATGCAGAAGCTTCACTTGTTATGGATAATTCAGATTCAAAATTACCAATAGAATATAATGAAGTTATTGTAACTAGAAGAATTTATAGAAATGGTGAATCTGGCTATTTTATAAATAAAACTCCATGTAGATTAAAAGATGTTTTGGAATTATTTATGGATACAGGAATAGGAAAAGATGGATATTCTATAATTGGACAAGGTAAAATTGATGAAATATTAAGTAATAAATCAGAAGATAGAAGACGTATATTTGAAGAAGCAGCAGGAATTGTAAAATATAGAACAAGAAAAATAGAGTCTGAGAAAAAATTAGAGCAAACAAAATTAAATTTACTTAGAATAAATGATATTATTTCAGAAATAGAAAGTAATATTGAACCATTAAAAATGCAATCAGAAAAAGCAAAAAAATTTTTAAGTTTAAGAGATGAATTAAAAAATATAGAAGTAGGATTATTTTTATATAATATTGATGATTATAAAAAACAAATAAAAGAAATATTAGATGATATTAATATTTTAGAAGAACAAAAATTAAAAGATGAAGAAAATTTAAATAGTTTTCAAACAGAAAAAGATGATATAAAAAAATCAATAAATGATTTAATTGAAGAAGTAGAAAGAATACAAAATTTAGGTTTTGAAGGAAATCAGAAAAAAGAACAATACAATAGTGAGATAGGTATTGCTAGTGAAAGAATATCAAATAATAAAGAAAATTATGATAGATATGAAACAGAAATTCAAGAATTAGAAAAAAGAAATGATGAATTAGAAGAAGAAAAAATTCAGAAACTAGATAAGAAAAATAATTTATTTGATAATAAGGAAAAATTTGAAAATGAATTGAAATTAAAAGAAGAAGAATTAGAAAAATATTCTAAAACTTTATCAGATAAAGAACTAGAAATAGAAAATAAGAAAAAAATTCTTGAAAACAATACAGATAATAAATATGAAATAATTGCTGAATTAAACACTCAAAAAGCTAATTTTGAAAACCTTATTAAACATGAAAAAAATTTAAAAAGTGAAATTCAAAATACAATTTCAGAATTAGATTCTTCAAGAAATCTTAAAGAAGAAATATCAAAGAATTTTTATGAATTAGAGAAAAATAAAAATGATATTTCAAAATTACTTAATGATATAAAAGATAAAAAAGATAAAAGTTCAGAAAAAATTAAAGATTTTGAAATAAAAATAAATAGTTATCAATCAGAATATAGAATAAAAGAATCAAGATATAAATTTTTAGTAGAAACAGAAAAAGAGAAAGAAGGATATACTAGAAGTGTAAAGGCATTATTAGAAAATACTGAAAAAAATTCAGCTTTTTCTAAAGGTGTTCATGGTGTTTTAGCAAATTTAATATCTGTAGATAAAGAATATGAAACTGCTATTGAAATGGCATTAGGATCTACTATTCAAAATATTGTTACAGATTCTGAAGAAGAAGCTAAAAAAATGGTAAATTATTTGAGAGATAATAAATTAGGAAGAGCTTCCTTTTTACCTATAACTTCTGTAAAAGGACAAAAAATTACTGGTGTTAATTCAATAGGAATAGAAGGTGTTATAGGAATTGCTTCAGATTTAGTAAACACAGATAAAAAATATGAAAATATAATATTAAATTTATTAGGTAGAACAGTAATTGTAGAAGATATTGATACTGCTGTTAATTTAGCAAAAAGAAATTCTTATAAATTCAGAATTGTAACTTTAAAAGGAGATGTAATTAATCCTTCTGGAGCAATATCTGGTGGATCAGTTGCTTCAAAAACTGTTAGTATATTAGGAAGAAGTAAAGAAATTAAAAGCTTAGAAAAACAATTAGTTGAGATAAAAACAAAAATAGAAAAGACAGAAAAAGAAAAAAATGACTATGAAGAAAGTATTTCAGAGATTTTAACTAATTTTGAAACAAAGCAGAAAGAATTTCAAGAGTTAGAAATAATATATGCTACTGAAAAACAAAAAATTGATAATATAGAATTAGAAATTTTAAAATTAGATGCAAAACTTGCAAAGTTAAGAAATGATTTAGAAGTTTCAAAAAAGGATCAAGAAGATAATAACAAAGAACAGGAAAATCTAAATCAGAAAATTATAGCTATAGATACAGAAAATGAAACTCTAGGAAAAATAATAGATGAATTTACTATTTTAAATAAAGATAACCAAAAATACATAGATGATTTGAATTTTGACATTACAAATTTAAAAATATCTGTATCATCATTTGATGAGAGTGAAATATCAATAAATGAAATGGTTGATAGAATTGATTTAGATATTAAAAATAATTTAAATAGTATAAATAATAAAAAAGAATTAAGAGAAAAAATATTAGCTGATAATAAAGAATTAGAAGCAAAAATAGAAGAAATAAAACAAAAGATTAGTGATTTAGAAAAAGATATTTTAGGAAGTACTGAAAAAGTAGAAAAGTTAAAACAAGAAAGAACATTAAAAAATGAGGATTTACTAAATATAGAAAATAAAATAAATGATCAAAATTCTAAAGTAGAAGATACTAAAAATCATATTTCAAAATTAGATTTAAAGAAATCTAAAATTGAATTAGAGTTAAACCAAATAATTAACAAAATGTGGGAAGAATATGAATTAACTCCAAATAATACTCAGGGTATTGAGAAAGTTGAAAAACCACAACTAGTTCAAAAACAAGTTAATTCAATAAGAGGAGAAATACGTGAACTTGGAAGTATAAATATTGATTCAATAAAAGAATATAAAGAAACAAAAGATAGATATGATTTTATGTGTGAACAAAGGCTAGATTTAGAAAATTCAAGTAATAAATTGAAGAAAATTATTACTGAGATGACTGAAAAAATGAAAAAACAATTTGAAAAACAGTTTAAAATTATAAATAAAAATTTTGGAGAAGTATTTAAAGAATTATTCGGCGGTGGAAAGGCAGAGTTAATTTTAGAAGATGAAAATAATATTTTAGAATGTGGAATAGAAATTATTGTTGAACCACCAGGAAAAAAATTACAAAATATGATGCTTTTATCTGGTGGAGAAAGAGCTTTTACAGCAATAGCTTTACTATTTGCAATTTTAAAAATTAATCCAGCACCATTTTGCGTACTTGATGAAATAGAAGCAGCTTTAGATGATGTAAATGTTTATAGATTTGCAGAATATTTAAAGAAATTTTCTAAAAATTCTCAATTTTTAGTTATTACTCATAGAAAAGGTACAATGGAAGCTGCTGATACTGTTTATGGAATTACTATGGAAGAAAAAGGAATAAGTAAATTATTATCAATGAAATTAAAATAAAATGTATAATTTTTTGGGAAGAAGTATCATAATATATATTAAATATACTAAATATATGTATTAATTTACCACTTTATAGAAAATGCAAAAAAATAAAACAGGTAGTAAATGAAAGAAAAAATAAGCAAAAGAGAGTATTAATGAGCAAACTCTATTTTTTGGAAAAGTTAGGAAGAATAATTTCGACAAAAAACGATAAAAATAGAATTATCATGAAATATTTTGTTTGAAATGACTAAATATTTATAGTATAATTATGGATAGTGACGAATTTTAAAAAGCTTAAAAGGAGAGTGAATTATATTTTAAAGAATTGGGTTATTTTCTACACAAAAGAAGCTATTAAAACTCTAAAACTTGTCACAATTGGTTCAGCTATAGTTATAACTGTAGTGTGTATAAAATACAAACCTGCATATAAAGTCACAATATCAGGTGAAACAATTGGATTTGTAAGTAATGTAAATAAAATAGAGAAAAAAATTGATAAATATATGAATGATACTTCTGGTAATATTGCTTTTAGACAAATTAGCGAATCACCAGAATATGAATTAAAACTAATAGCAAGAGATAAAGAAATAAAAGATAAAACTGTTATGTTAGCTATTGAAAATAGAACAACAACAACTTATAAAAAGTATGCTGTAATATATGATGGAGAGCAAAAAGCTGTAGTTGAAAATCAGCAAGAAGCTGAAAGTATAATAAATGAAGTAAAAGCAGATCTAAATCAAGAAGTAGAACTTAAATTAGGTATAGCTGAAGTTTTTTCAACAGACAATATAGTTAATTCAAAAGAAGAAGCAACAAATACTTTAACACAGCTAAAGGTAGCTAAAGTAACAGAATATCAAACAAAAAAAGCTGAAGAAGAAAAAGCATTAGCAGCACAAAAAAGAAAAGCATTTGTAGCTAATCAAGCAATGAGTATTGCTACGACAACTACTGTAGGAGCTACTGGAAGTTTAAATGGAATGGCTTTATCAATACCTGTAAATGGTTCTATATCTTCAAGATTTGGAAGTAGAGGTTCTTCAAGATCTTCTATGCACACAGGTTTAGATATTTCTACTTCATTAGGAACTGGTATTAGACCAATTACTTCAGGAACAGTAGTATATGCTGGATATAAAGGATCATATGGAAATTTAGTTATAATAGATCATGGAAATGGAGTTCAATCATATTATGCTCATTGCAGTAATATATATGTATCTCAAGGTCAGGCTGTAGATTCAGGAACTACAATTTCAGCAGTAGGTTCTACTGGAAATTCTACAGGACCACATTTACATTTAGAAATAAGAATAGGTGGATCACCAGTAAATCCACAAAATTATTTATATTAAAAATTTAGTACCTAATATTTAGGTACTTTTTTTTGTTATTTGGTATAAATTATTGAATTTGTTTTAAATTATATATATACTATATAAAAGAACAATAAGGAGGTTTTGTTACATGGCAGAGATAACAGAAGAGGAAAAACATGAAATTGAACAAATGATAAATTCATTAGTTGAAAGAGCTAGAATAGCATCAGAGCAATATAAAAAATTGGATCAAGATCAAGTTGATAAAATTGTAAAGAAAATGTCAATGGCTGGTCTTGACAACCATATGAAATTGGCAAAAATGGCTGTTGAAGAAACAGGAAGAGGGATTTATGAAGATAAAATAACAAAAAATATGTTTTCAACAGAATATGTTTATCATAACATAAAAAAAGATAAAACTGTTGGTGAAATTTATCAAAATGATGAAGAAGGTTATGCTTTAATTGCAGAACCAATAGGAGTTATTGCAGGAGTAACACCTGTTACAAACCCAACTTCTACAGTTATGTTTAAATCATTAATCTCAGCAAAAACAAGAAATGTAATTATTTTTGGATTTCATCCATCTGCACAAAATTGTAGTAAAGAAGCTGCAGAAATATTAAGACAGGCAGCAGTATCTGAAGGAGCGCCTGAAGATTGCATATTATGGATTGAAAAGCCATCTGTTTTAGCAACAACTTTATTGATGAATCATCCAGGTGTAGATTTAATTTTAGCAACAGGTGGTTCAGGAATGGTAAAATCAGCATATTCTAGTGGCAATCCAGCATTAGGTGTTGGACCAGGTAATGTACCTTGCTTTATAGATAAAACTGCTAAAATAAAAAGAGCTGTTACAGATTTAGTTATGTCTAAATCTTTTGATAATGGAATGATATGTGCTTCTGAACAAGCAGTTATAGTTGAAAATGAAGTAGCTGAAGAATTTGAAAGAGAAATGAGAGAATTAAATTGTTATTTTGTAAATGAAGAAGAAAAGTATAAATTACAAGAAGCAATGTTTGATAAAGAGAAAGCAAATAAATTAAAAGGACAGATTGCAGGTCAAAGTCCAAAAACTATTGCTAATTGGGCCGGATTTGATGTTCCTGAAAATACGAAAGTTATTGTAGTAAGAGAAACAGGAGTTGGAGATGAATTTCCATTTTCATCTGAAAAACTAAGTCCAGTGCTTGCATATTATACTGTTAATAATGTAGATGAAGGAATAAATTTAGCAGATAAATTAATTAAACATGGAGGTATGGGACATTCTGCTGTTATTCATTCTGAAAATGAAGAAACAATAATGAAATTTTCAGAAGCAGTAAAAACAGGTAGAATTATAGTTAATTCACCATCAACACATGGTGCTATAGGTGATATATATAATACTAATATACCATCACTTACACTTGGATGTGGAACTTTTGGTGGAAATTCAACAACTTCTAATGTATCAAGTGTTAATTTAATAAATTTAAAAAGAGTTGCAAAAAGGAGGGTTAATATGCAATGGTTTAAAGTTCCAGAAAAAATATTCTTTGAGGCTGGATCTATATCATATTTAGAAAAAATGCCTGATATAACAAAAGCATTTATAGTAACAGATCCATCAATGGTGCAATTTGGATATGTAGATAAAATATTATATCATTTAAGAAAAAGAGAATCATATGTACATGCTGAAATATTTTCAGATGTTGAATCAGACCCAGCTTTTACTACAATAAAAAAAGGTGTTTCAGCAATGGAAAGCTTTAAACCAGATGTTATAATAGCTCTTGGTGGTGGTAGTGCAATAGATGCAGCAAAAGGAATGTGGCTTTTCTATGAAAATCCAGATGCAGATGTTGAAGGTTTGAAATTAAAATTCATGGATATAAGAAAAAGAACTTATAAATTTCCTAAACTTGGTAAAAAATGTAAAATGGTAGCAATACCAACTACTTCTGGAACTGGTTCTGAAGTAACATCATTTGCAGTTATATCAGATAAAGAGAAAAATATAAAATATCCTTTAGCTGATTATGAATTGACTCCTGATGTTGCAATAGTTGATCCAGATTTAGTAATGACATTACCTAAAAAATTAACTGCAGATACAGGTATGGATGTTTTAACACATGCGATTGAAGCATATGTTTCAGTTATGGCATCAGATTATACTGATGGTTTAGCAGAAAAAGCAATAGAATTAGTGTTTAAATATTTATTAAGAGCATATGAAAATGGTTCTGATAGAGAAGCAAGAGAAAAAATGCACAATGCAAGTACTATAGCTGGTATGGCATTTACAAATGCATTTTTAGGAGTAAATCATTCTATAGCTCATAAATTAGGTGGTGAATTCCATATTCCTCATGGAAAAGCTAATGCTATTATATTACCATATGTAATAAAATATAATGGATCTGCTCCTACAAAAATGGTATCTTGGCCAAAATATGAACATTATATTGCTGATGAAAGATATATGATTATAGCTAGAAAATTAGGTTTACCAGCAGCTACTCCAGAAGAAGGTGTTAATTCTTTAGCAAAAGCTGTATTAGAATTAAGTACAAAGTTAGGAGAAGAAAGATCTCTTAAAGATTGTGGAATTGATGAAGGTGAATTTTTATCAAAAGTAGATATGCTTGCTGATAGAGCTTTTTCAGATCAATGTACTACAGTAAATCCTAGAGTACCGCTAGTTTCAGAAATTAAACAAATTCTTTTAGATGCATATTATGGAAAAGAAATTTAATTAAAAAATCTCTCTATTTTGGAGAGATTTTTTTTATTCTTGTAGAAAAAATATTATAAGTATATAATATAAATATAAAATTTTCATAAGGAGGGAAGTTATGTATAAAATAAAAAATTTATTAAATAATGAAAATGTAAAATTAGTTGATAAAAAAGAAGGAATGAGAGTAATTGAATATCAAAAAGATTTAAGTGTTACACCATATTCAGCGATAAATTCTTATTTCTCTAGTAAAATGAATGTGAGAAAAAGACAAGTATTAATAGAGCTTAATAATGATGAATATACAATTAGTGCTGGTGCAATGCAATGGGTATTAGGAAATGTTGAGATGATTAGTAATGTAAAAGGAGTAGGAGATCTTTTAGGAAAAGCAATAAAAGGATCTGTAACAAAAGAATCAGCAGTAAAACCTAAATATAAAGGAAAAGGAATATTAATGTTAGAGCCAACATATAGGTATATAATGTTAGAAAATATGGAAGAATGGCCTGATGGAATGGTATTAGATGATGGAATGTTTTTAGCTTGTCAATCAACTGTTAATCAAAATGTAGTAATGCGTTCTAATGTATCATCAGCTCTTTTAGGAAAAGAAGGATTATTTAATTTAAAATTAGATGGACAAGGTATTGTTGCTTTAGAGAGTCTTGTTCCAAGAAGTGAATTAATAGAAATTAATTTAGAAAATGATGTAATAAAAATAGATGGAAATTTTGCAGTTGCTTGGTCTGGAAGTTTGGATTTTACAGTAGAGAAATCAACAAAAAGTTTAATTGGCGCTGGATTGTCTGGAGAAGGATTTGTAAATGTTTATAGAGGTACAGGAAAAATATTGTTAGCACCAGTAAATGGACAAGCAATGAATCAAATACATAGTTCTGCATTTCCATCAAATTAAAATTTTTTCATTTATGTAACATTTTCCTTTTTTATTGACAAAAAATGTAAATAATGTGAAAATATAGTTATAAATTATTTATGTTAAGGAGAGAAAAAAATGGAAGAAAATAAAGAAGATAATGTTAGTACAAAAAATAGATTTACAACTTTAATGTTATGTTGGTTTTTAGGTTTTTTAGGTGTACATCGTTTATATATAGGAAAATTAGGTTCAGGATTTTTAATGGCTTATGGAACAATATGTTCTCTTTTAGTATTAATGATAAATGTTCCAATGGGGTTAATGTGTTTAATAACAATGGCAGCATTTGTTGTAAATGATTTTGTATTTATAGCATTTGGTCAACTAAAAGATTGCTATGGAAAATATATATGCAGTGATAAATTAAATTAATTTTGATTATTTAAATAGAAATTATAATAAAAAAGCTATTTATAGTTATACAATTATAAATAGCTTTTTTGTATTTTTGAAATATAAGTATTTTTAATAATTTATATCAAAAATAGTAATATACCAAATAATTGACTGTTTACATAAAAAATGGTATAATATAATTATGCTAAATCTAGTAAATCTAAACAAATCATTGACTAAATTTTGCTAATTATCAACTTTGATTTTGTTTAGAAATACTTTATGAAGCAAATTAAATATTATTTTTAAGGAGGGCTTCTTATGAAGACTATTAAAAGAAACACAAAGGTAACAGTTAGGCACATCCTTGGCGAAACTGCTGAGGCCCTTGTAACTCGGTTAGATGAAGAAACATACAAGTTCAATTGCGATGCATATGTTGTAGGAGAAACTTGTAAGGGTGGATTCTATCATCTCCGGCAGGCTAGAAGAGTTATTCCGGGCAAAAAGCTTGGAAATAATTTGAAATTTTGGCCTAGGATGAGAAGAGCTCTGCATGAAGCAGGAGTGGAGCCGGTGAATATTCCAGGTGGGAATGTTCCTATCCACTATCACGATGAATTGGTGATTCCAGATTTTTCAACGGCTGGATCACATTATTTTATTGTGAAGTATAAGGATATAGGCAAGTATCTTGATACTTTGCCGTTGGACGCTGCCGGAAAAGCAAAAGCCGAAGAATGTGCAAGAAAAAAGGCAGAAGCAGAAGCTGAAGCCTATCGACAGGCACATGATCCAAAATGCATTGCCAGTCACATTGGTGAGGTAATTTGGGGAGCTGGAGGTTACTCTTTAGGTGGGGAGTTCATAAAAGTAATATTGCTTGCACCGGACAACTCACAGTTTTCTGTGATGTACCCACAGATGGAGACTGATTTACTCTGGCATTTGGAAGAAGATGTGGTGCAGATACTCTGTAAAGCTCCTGAAACAGGAGTGAAATTCATTTCAGGAAAAGTTGCTTACAAGATTAATCCTATGAATCATTATAGGATTAAGAAAGTAAGTAACAACGAATCTGGAGAGGAAGCAGCATATCTTATGCCAGATCCGTATATGGCAACTGTTGTGAAGGAACACTATCGTTGGATGAGTATCTTTGATGACTCTGACAATGATGGTATTTCTCCAGACTTAGTCGCTTCGGCGAAAAAAGTCATTGTAGAGTCTTATGATCTTCAAGATAAACTGTTAAAAAGGTTGATCTTTGACAGAGATACGGAAGAAGTCAAAGAAGAAGATTTATAAGAGCCGGAGAGAGGAGGAAAAATTTAATTTGTTTTGCAGTTATGGCAGGATTTATTCCTGCCATATACTGTTTAATTTTGTAAAAAGTAAAACTTTTATTTAAGAGCTTTAATTCTATTGTTTTTTTTAATAAATCATTGTATAATAATACTATTATTTGAAGGGAGATGATGGAAATGACAATTAGTGAGGAAGAAATAATTCATATTGCTAAACTTTCTTCTTTAAATTTATCAAAAGAAGAAATAAAAAAATATACTGTTGATATGCAAGAAATTTTGGAATTTGCAAATATGATTAATAATGTTAATACAGAAGGTATGGACGAAACTATTGCAACAAATAAAAAAAGTAATGTTATGAGAAAAGATGAAGTTGTAAAATTTGAAAATCAAGAGCTTTTATTACAAAATGCTCCAAGTCAAGATGAAGGAATGTTTAGAATTCCAAAGGTATTGAACTAGGGAAATAGTATATGTAGATGATAGTTTTTGATATTTTATATATGAAAAAAATTTAAAGGAGGAAATTTAATGGAGCTTTATGAATATACAGTACATGAACTTGTAGAAAAGCTTGAAAAAGGTGAAATTACGTCAAAAGAAATAACAGAGAGTTATTTTAATAGAATAAAACAAATAGATCCTAAAGTAAAAGCATATGTGTCTACTTTAGAAGAAAGTGCTTTAGAAAAAGCTAAAAAAGTTGATGAAGATAGAAAATCAGGAAAAGCAGTTTCAAAATTTGCAGGTATTCCAATAGGAATAAAAGATAATATGTGTATAACTGGAACCAAAACAACCTGTAGTTCAAAAATGCTTGAAAATTTTGTTGCACCATATAATGCTACAGTAATAGAGAAACTAAATAAAGAAGATTTAGTATATTTAGGAAAATTAAATATGGATGAGTTTGCAATGGGAAGTTCTACAGAATATTCTGCATTTTTCCCAACACATAATCCTTGGAATTTAGATAGAGTACCAGGTGGGTCTTCTGGAGGTAGTGCAGCTGCTGTATCTGCTGAAATAGCACCTTGGGCGTTAGGAAGTGATACTGGTGGAAGTATTAGACAACCAGCTTCATTATGTGGTGTTATAGGTTTAAAGCCTACTTATGGTTTAGTTTCAAGATATGGATTAGTAGCTTATGCTTCATCACTTGATCAAATAGGGCCTATAACAAAAGATGTAACAGATTCAGCAATGCTATTAAATTTAATTGCAGGTCATGATGAAAAAGATTCTACTTCAATGGATATTGAGAAAAAAGATTATACTTTAAGTTTAGTAAATAATGTTAAAGGAATGAAAATTGGACTTCCAAAAGAATATATAGGAGAAGGTATAAATGAGGAAGTAAAAAAATCAATATTAGAAGTTGCAAAAAAATATGAAGAATTAGGAGCTACAGTTGAAGAATGTTCATTAGATACAGGAAAATATGCAACAGCAGCATATTATATTGTAGCTTGTGCAGAAGCTAGTTCAAATTTAGGTAGATTTGATGGAATTAGATATGGTTATAGAAGTGAAAAGTTTGAAAATTTAAAAGATATATATAGAAATTCAAGAAGTGAAGGATTTGGACAAGAAGTAAAAAGAAGAATAATACTTGGAACATATGTGCTTTCATCAGGATATTATGATGCTTATTATAAAAAAGCACAAAAAGTTAGAACAGTTATAAAAAAATCTTATGATGAATTATTTAAAAAATATGATTTATTATTAACACCTACATCTCCAACAACAGCGTTTAAAATTGGTGAAAAATCAAATAATCCATTAGAAATGTATTTAGCTGATATTTGCACAGTTCCAGTAAACATAGGTGGACTTCCTGGAATGAGCATACCATGTTCATTAGATAGTAAAGGTTTACCTATTAGTTTCCAATTAATTGGTAATGCATTTGAGGAAGAAAAAATATTTAGAGCTGCATATACTTATGAACAAAATACAAACTTTAGACAAAATAAACCAACTTTTAAAGGAGGGAATGAGTAATGGCAAGAGATGATTATGAAATAGTAATAGGATTAGAAGTGCATTGTGAATTATCTACTAAAACAAAGATATTTTGTTCATGCACAACTGAATTTGGGGGAGAACCAAATACACATTGTTGCCCAATATGTATGGCTATGCCAGGAACATTACCTGTATTAAATGAAAAAGTTGTAGAATATGCGGTAAAAGCGGGTTTAGCTACAAATTGCAGCATAGAAAGAAACAGTAAAAATGACAGAAAGAATTATTTTTATCCAGATCTTCCAAAAGCTTATCAAATATCTCAATATGATAAACCATTATGTCGTGAAGGATATGTAACAATAGAAACAGATGAAGGTGAAAAACAAATTAGAATTGAAAGAATTC